>JANWKK010000164.1 GCA_025451425.1 Gemmatimonadaceae bacterium | reverse complement strand
TGACCATCAACTGCAGCAATTCTTGGTTGGTCTTCTGCAACTCTAGGTTGACCTTGTGGACTTCTCTCAGCCCTAGAATCGGAACCCAGAGCGCCGCAGCCGCGATCGGTCCGTGCGCAGCACACAACCATGCAAAAATGAAGACAATCGGACCGGCAACAACGTCCATCCCGATCGTAGGAAGCACGGATTGCCGCCACACAGCGCCGAAGGATTTTTCCGTTCGCAACGCCAAGAAATAGCAGACTACAAGTCCGTTCAAAAAGAATGAGGCCGCAAAGGCGATTAGAGCGGCAGATCCCACATCGCGACTTACCCTGAGAAACGAGTCTGCGGAAAGCTGGAGCATGCTCTCCCCACCTAGGGCGCGAAATACCCAAATCGCGACCGAGAGTGTGAGTGCATGTTGTGCGACATTGAACGCTGCAACGCGCTTGTCGACCCGCCGGGCGCCGTCAACTATGGCCTTTACGCCTGCAACGGCTACGATGGAAGCCCAGGTCGGGGAGATTACAGCGCTCGCAAGGTAGGGGATAAACGCGAGCGATCCTCGAGCGGAATTGGGTAAGACGAGTGCAAGAGTTTCCGCAACTATCGCCAAAAAAGAAAGCAGCAACAATGCTCGAACTGAGTCACCGCCCACAACGGGTGCAGCTCTATAGAGCAGAGCTGCACTGGCGATTGCTACCGCCGTTATCAGGATTACGTAGGGAGTAACTCGTCGAGTCATATAAACTGGGACCCCCTTCTCTCGCCCTACATCGCGCTGATCCAGCCAGCAAAGCTGCTGAAGATTTCGGCGAGCCAACTCATATGCGTCACCCCCCTTTTTTCTTGAGTCATCGGCTCTCGCCGATGCTAAAGGTTGGCTCCGCTCGACTGCTTGAGTTGAATTAGACCTCCGCTCGTCTTCGCTCTGCGAGGGAGGGGGTCTTTTTGTGTGTTTAGAGGTTGCTTATCTCGCGTGGTCTCGGGTGAGAAGTGCTAGTCACGCGCACATGCGTTGTCGATGCTGCGGCCTTCCAGTCGACCATACTCCGCGGCAACAACACCTGCGTGGAATCCGCCGCGAGGCGTTTGGGGGGTGGGAACTGCTATTCCTGCCTGGATCGCCGTCGATCCGCCTTTCTCGTCGGGCTGTCCTGCTCCCGCTTCCGTGTCGCGCTAAGCTACACCTTCTTTAATGAAGCGCTGTGAGCGCCCTCACCTTCCAGACGAACGCGCCGCGCTTCCCGCATCACGCGCGACGCACTTTTTCACCTCGAGTAATCGATCCACCGATTCGTGGCATCCAAAACGGCCAAAACGCTCGCTGTTTCCTGACTTTCTTTCACTTCCGCACTCCCCGTCAGCAGCGCGCTCTCCCGGCCCGTCCGCGTCGTCAAGCCGACGAACACGAACTGCCGATCGAACGCCTCGATCACCTTGCACCCCTCCATACCCAGCACTCGTGCGTCGCCCTCGGCCTGGGTGATCGCCGACAACGTCGCACGCGCGGCCAGCTCGATCCGAAGACGCTCATTCTCCAATCCTTCCGCCTCGCCCACGTAGGCCGATTCGCCCTTGCGCAACGTCACCCGGCAGGCCACGCCTTTCGAGCGTGAGCGCCGCACTTCGATGTCCTCGAAATACAGGCGCCGCCCCAGGGCGGCTTGCCCGGACGCTGGCGTCACGTGGGGCATCGACTGCGGGGGTGTCGTGCGGGCGGCGCTCGCCGTGGGGGCCGCGGAAGGAGACGCCGCCGTGGGCGCCGGAACAGCCGACGCCAACGGCGAAGGGGACAGATTCGAGATGCTCGGAGGCGCCATCGTCTTCGCTTGCTCCGATTTGTCAGGACGAATCGCGGCGGGCGCTTCAGCCTTCGCCGCGGGCGGCGCGTAGGGAACCGCGCGGCCTTCGCTCGATGTCGCCACACTGATCTTCTTGTGGCTCACGCGCATGCCCAGATGCGCGATCAAGGCGCTCTCGACGTTTCGCACCGTCTGCTTCGGCGTTACCTCATCCGTCGTCAGGATGTGGATCTCCTCAACCGCCCCCGTCCCACTTGCGACGATACGCGCCGAGATGACGCCGGGCAGCGTCGCCAACAACTCTTCCGCGCGTTGAATGGGAAGGACGCTGCCGGCAATGAACGACGATTCAGGTAACGACACGGGCGTTGCGACTCGGGTAGACACTAACAAGCTCCACCGCTGAAGAGGTGGTGCGCGAGACTTTTTTCAAATGAATGCTGCTGGGCACCGCGCTCGGTCAGCGTCGACCACTCGGCTAATGGCAGGCGCGCCAATATGCTGAGAATAGGGGCATTAATCAAGCGATTGCGACCTGCGTCACCATCGCGTGACGCCATCGCGACCAGTGGCCAATCAATCAACCGAGTACTCGTGCTCCGGAACGCGGTACTCCTTGATCTTCCGATACAGGGTCCGCTCGCCGATGGCGAGCAACTCTGCTGCTCGTCGGCGATTCCCCTTCGTCTCCTTCAGCGCCGCCTCGATCACGGCGCGCTCGACCTCGGACATTGTTGTCCCGGGCAAAACAGTCACCACGTTTGGCGGCGGCGGTTGATCGCGCGGCTCGATCGCGGGGGCACGCACGGTCGCCACGTTCTCGCTCGCCGCGATCGACGCGGGCTGCACGTCGCCGATCCAGCCGTCGCGTCGTCGGGAACCATCATCGCGCTCGTCATCCAATCGCCGACGGAGCTCCTCCACCTGCAGCTTAAGCTCGATGAGGCTGCGCACGATGAACTCCAATTCGCGGCCCGAGGCACCATTCTCCTCGCTTCTCAGTATCGGCCCGACATGCACGGGCAGATAGCGGGAGCCACCCTCACGAATTTGTCTGGGCAAATCTTGTGGATGGATCTCGTGCCCGGGCGAAAGCACGACCATGCTCTCGATCAGGTTCCGTAGCTCGCGCACATTGCCCGGCCACGGGTACTCGACCAGGATCTGCATCGCATCGGCGGCGATCCCGTGAAACGCCCGGTCATGCTGCTTCGAGTAATCCTTTATGAAGTGCCGGACGAGAATCGGGATGTCCTCTCGCCGATCGCGGAGCGGCGGGAGGTGAACGCGGAGCACGTTGAGCCGATAAAAGAGGTCGCTGCGAAAGCTTCCTTGCTCCACCTGCTCGCGCAGCGGCCGATTGGTCGCGGCGATGACGCGAACGTCCACCTTGATCGGCGACGTCCCGCCCACGCGCATGAACTCTCGCTCCTCCAGAACCCTGAGCAGCTTCACCTGAGTCCCGATGGGGATCTCCCCGATCTCATCGAGGAAGATCGTGCCCCGATCCGCAAGCTCGAAGCGGCCGAGCCTCCGCTCAGCGGCGCCGGTGAAGGCGCCTTTCTCGTGACCGAACAACTCACTCTCGAGAAGGGTCTCGGGCAGCGCGCCGACGTTGACCGCAATGAAGGGCCGCGCCTTGCGCGCACTGAGCACGTGCAGCGCTCTTGCAACCAGCTCTTTGCCCGTTCCGCTCTCGCCTTCGACGAGCACCGTGGCGGTGACGGGCGCCATCTGCTCGACCTGAACCATGACCTCACGGACGGCATCGCTCTCGCCGATGAGTCCCGTTAGGCTCTGGAGGCGCCGCCGCTCGAGAATGCGCTTGAGGCTCGCGAGCACCTCAGCGTAGTTCACCGGCTTCGGATATAGCTCGACGTATCCCGCGTCGCGAAGGCGCTCGAGGTGTTTGTCGTCGGCCAAGTCGCTCAAGCCGACCGACGCGGCGCCATCCCACAGTTGCTCTTTCACCAAGGCCACCGACGCCGGATCGGCAAGATCGGCACTGAAAACGATGATGTCCGGCTTCTCGCGTCGTATGGCCGCGCGCATGTCATCGAGTGGCGACACGACCGCCGTCTCGATGCCGTCGGACTCGAGCAGTGCGTTGAGCCTAACGGCTGGCTCGACGTCCTGCAGCGTGAGAAGAACCTTCATCGTGGCGCCTGATGCGCGGCGCGTGGCGCGTGATCGGTGACGTCGCCAGTGAGAATCGCGATCGCGTGGTCGATGATCGGATCGAGCGCCACCAAACTGTCGCGGACGGCGTTCGGCGAACCAGGCAGATTGACGATCAATGTACGTCCACGCGTGCCGCTGATGCCGCGGGTCAGCGCGGCACGCGGGAAACTCGTTAGGCACGTGACTCGCAACCGCTCGGCGATGCCTGGCGCCTCGCGATCGATGACGGCGCGCGTGGCCTCGGGAGTCACGTCTCGCAGACTCAGGCCTGTACCGCCCGTCGTGAGCACGAGATCTATATCCCCACGGTCTGACCAACTCGTTAGAGCGGTAGCGATCGGGACAACGTCATCGGGCACGAGGTGCCGCGCGGCGAGCTCGAAGCTCTTCGCCTCTGCCCAGGCGACGATCGCGTCGCCCGACGTATCGGCACGCTCGCCGCGTGCACCCGCGTCAGATATCGTGAGGACAGCTAGTCGCATCGCCCGCACCCCGCGCCCCGCGTCCCGTTCACAGGTGGCTCGCTTCCTTGTAGAAGGGCGTCTTCACCACCGTCGCCGGCACGCGCTTGCCCCGGACGTCGACCTCCAGCACGCTTCCTTCCTTCGCGGCGGCCGTCGGCAAATAGCAGGTCGCGATCGGGATGCCTAACGTGGGACTCATCGTCCCGCTCCGCACCTCACCGCTCGGCGCGCCGGCCGAGTAGACGCCGTAGCCGTGGCGCGCGATGCTGCGCTTGTCGTCGGGCACGAAGCCGACGAGCTTGCGCGGAATTCCTGCCTCCTTCTGCCTGACGAGTGCGTCGCGTCCCACGAAGTCGCCCTTCGCCAGCTTGACCCACCAGCCCAGGTTCGCCTCGAGTGGCGTCGTCGTGTCGTCGATGTCGTTGCCGTACAGCGCCATCCCCATCTCGAGGCGGAGCGTATCGCGGGCACCGAGCCCCGCCGGCGTCACTCGGCCCGTGCCGACGAGTGCGTCCCAGATCGCCGACGCGTAACGATTATCGAAGTAGAGCTCGAACCCGTCTTCGCCAGTGTAGCCGGTGCGTGAGATGATCGAGGGTTGACCAGCGACCTCGCCTTCGGCGAAGTGATAGTAGCCGATCCTCGTCAGGTCCGTGCGCGTAAGATTGCGCAGGATCTCGGCGGCCTGCGGTCCCTGAACCGCGAGCAGTGCGATCTCGTCGCTCCTGTTCTCGAGCTGCGCATCGAAGCGGTCGAGGCGTCGTGAGATGTGCGCGAAGTCTTTCTCGATATTGGACGCATTCACGACCATCATTAGATGGTCGGCGAAACGATACACGAGACAATCATCTTCGATCGTCCCGCGCTCGTTCAGAATCGCGGAGTAGTGAACCTGGCCGACGGCAAGCTTCGCGACGTCATTCGTCGTCACGTAGCTAATGAAGTCCACAGCCTGCGGACCCGTGACGATGAACTCTCCCATGTGCGAGACGTCGAACAGACCGCATCGCTCGCGCACTGCCTTGTGCTCGGCGGTAATGCCAGTCGGGTATTGCACCGGCATCTCGTAGCCGGCGAAGGGCACGATCTTGGCGCCGAGCGCTTTATGAATGTCGTAGAACGGCGTGTGCTTGAGCGCGCCGATGGTTGCCGTGTCGGCCATGCGTGAGGACTCCGGTCCGGAAGATATGACAGTGGAATATATGCCGGACTGACAGGCGTGGCGCGTTACGCGCCACGCATCACGCGCCACGCATCACGCCCCACGCTTAGAGACTGTCGGGCAGTGCGCTCACCGTGAAGGTGATCGAGTTGAAGCGCGAGGTCGCGACGATGGCGACCTTGCCCGTGTCGGGACCAACAGTGATCACGTTGGTCGTCTTGCCGGTGGAGTCTGTCGTCCCGGTCTGGACTTGAAGCTGTCCGCTGCTCGTCGACCAGGTGATGTCGAGTCCCTTTATCGCGTTGCCGAAGCGATCAATCGCTCGCGCGGTGAGGGTTAGCGGGTTTCCGACGAGCGCCGCAGCGCCGTCGCCGCCGTACGCCGTGATCGTCCCGACGGTGTCGGGGACCAGGATGACGGTGAACTCCGCCGCCTGATCCGCCGTGGAAGCAGCAACCTTCGCCGACGCGACGATCGCCGCTGAGAGATAGGTGCTGCTGACCTGGCCATTGACGTCGGTGGTGTCGACGATCGTCGTCAACGATCCGCCGCCAGATAGGACGGACCACCGCACGGGAACGTTCGGAAGCGGCGAGCCGTCCGAGTTCTTCACAACGGCAACCAGCGGCGCCGATGCTCGGTTGCCGACGAGGAGCGATTGGGAATCACCGGAGACTCTCGATACCGACGCCGGCACTGTGGGCCCGAGCTTGCTCTCGCCGCAGGCAACGACGACCGCAACGGCAACCGCGAAGCCCGCAAGACGCAGAATGGAAAGCTTCTTCATGGGACGCGAGCCACCCGGTTGGAGGATGACTCGATGTGAATCGTGAATGAGGTAGTCCAGACGAACGCGACGGTCGCCACAACGGTCGCGGCGCCGGGAAGCGCCCCAGCGGTGTACGTGATGGACGTGTGTCCGGTGGCATCACTCGTCGACGTCGAGTCGCTGACTGTGCCCCCACCGCTGGTGACGGTCCACGTCACCGTCGCACCGGCGAAGGGATTGCCGTCGCTGTCGGTAACCAAAACGACGAGAGGATTAGCCGCCTGGGTCGAGACGACGGCAAACTGGTCGCTCCCACTCACTGCCGTGATGCCTTCGGGCACCGGCGGCCCCGCAGCGGAGTTGCACGCCGCGATCGATACGGCAACGACGAGGAATAGGAGCGACTTGCGCGCTCGGTTTGGGACGCGCGGGGAGAGACGACAGTGCATTTGAGTCATGGGGCCGATGCCCCGAAGTGTACAGTGTAAGGCCGTAATGCGTTGGTCGGTTGACGCTATACAACGGAGAGCAGATTCGCGTCCCGGCTCAGGAGCCACCGGCCGTCACTCTGCTGACGAAAAATGCTCAGCACCGGTCCGCTCCGACGCAATGTAGCGCCGCCCCCGACCGGCGTCATCGCGACCGTGAGCTGCGACCGAGCAAAGGCAAGGTTCCCATCTACCACCACCTCGCGCACATCCGAGGTCGTCTCGATACGATGAGTGGCCAGCGCATCTTGGCCGGCGGCGAACTCCTTCTTTCCGAATGGCGGGCGCCCGGCGACGAGAAACAAGACGTCGTCGGTCATGAGCGACAGCACGGTCGGTGTGTCGCCTTCCGCGCTCGCGCGCAACCAGGTGGTAATCACATCGCGGATCGCACGTTCATCTGGTGACATAGTCGCTTCGCAAATGCTCATTAGGGTCACGCTCTACTCTCCACGCGCCACGCGCCACGCGCCACTCTCTACCCTCGGCTCACATCGCCCAGCCCGACAAGCGCGAGGAGCTTGAGCGCATTGGTCGACGTCGCGAGACCCGGTCGGAGCAGATAGTCGAAGGTCATGGCCGATGCGCCTACGCCGTCTCCGCTCGTTACAAGCTCGGTGAAGTGCACTGGTCTACTCGCCGCGGCGAGTGCGCCATCGGCAGCGAGGGTGAGATCGTGCGTCGTCACCGCGCCGATCGCGCCGGCTTGCACGAGATGGCTCAACACGGCGCGCGCGGCGATCAAACGCTCGGCAGTGTTTGTGCCGTGGAGTATCTCGTCGAGCAGGTAGAGCAATGGATGCTCACGGTCGGGTGCACGAGCCGCGTCGACGATCTGCTTCAGGCGCTCGAGCTCCGCCATGAAAAGCGACACGCCGCGCTCGAGTGAGTCCGCGAGCCGGATGCTTGTTCGGACCTCGACGAGGGGCATCGTAAGGCGAGCGGCACACACCGGTCCCCCCGCCTGCGCGAGAACGGCATTGAGCCCGATCGCCCGGAGCAGTGTGCTCTTCCCGGACATGTTCGAGCCCGTGACGAGCAGCAAGGTGCCAGGCGGCCCCACGGTGACATCGTTGCTGACGCGTGCGGCAGCGGGCAAGAGCGGGTGACCCAGCTTCGTTCCCGTCATGCGATCGGCCGACTCGTCGAAGATAGGGAAAGTCCAGCCGGGATTGTCGTGCGTGAGCATGCCGAGCGCGCCGAGCGCTTCGACCTCACCTAACGCCGCAAGGCAATCGCGCACGCGGCGGCCGTAGCGTTGTCGCCAGCGATCGAGCCAGGCGAGGGCGTGCACGTCCCAGAGAACGAGCACATTGAGGATCGCGTGCGTCAGTGAGCCGCGTCCTTCGACGCCGGCGAGCGCTTGCTCGAGCCCGCGTAACGCTTCGGTGCCGCCCAGCGTTCGCTCGCGCAGCCGCTGTAGAAGGTCCGTCGCGAAGGAC
>JANWKK010000163.1 GCA_025451425.1 Gemmatimonadaceae bacterium | reverse complement strand
TCAGGTCTCCGTGACCGGACGAGAGGTTGCGGTCTCCTGGATCGTGAGCTCTGCCGCAGGCGATTCGGACGCAGGACCAACCCGCATCGTTCGCGTCGGCCGGCTCCAGTGAGCCGGTCGCAAACCGCACCAAGCCAGGGTCCCCGCGACCCGCGAGGCCGATGAAAGCACTCGTTGCCGATGACGACGCGACGACTTGCGCGCTCCTGTGCGCCATGCTCCAGGAGCTTGGCCATGAGGCAGAGTCGGTCGCGGACGGCAACATGGCGTGGCGTCGTTTTCAGGAGGCGCGTCCGCCGCTCGTGGTGCTCGACATCATCATGCCGGAGCTCGACGGGATCGAGGTGTGTCGCCGCATTCGGAAGCTGGATGAGAAGCACGAGACGTTCATTCTCGTGCTCACGGGTCGCGATCAGCCAGGCGATCTCGCGGCGGTGCTCGACGCGGGGGCCGATGATTATGTCGCGAAACCCGCGTCCGCGGAGCATCTGCGCGCGCGGCTCGTCATTGCCGAGCGGAGAAGCGCGCAGGACGTGGCGCGTCGTAAGGCAGAGGCGGAGCTCGCGATCGCACGCTGGCGCGCGGGCATCGGCGAAACGGCGATCGCGCTCCAGCACGAGATCAACAACCCGCTCGCGGCGCTCCTCGGCCACGCCGAGCTCTTGCTGATGGAGTTCAACGACCGCGGCGAGAAGAATGAGCAAGCGCTCATCATCCTCGAGCAGGCAAAGCGCATCGGCGACGTCGTGAAGCGCATCGCGCGCCTGCGCAATCCGCAGACCGTCGAGTATGTGGAGGGCTCACGGATGCTCGATCTGTCGAAACCGGAAGACAAGAACGAGTGACGTGGCTTGACCGCAGAGGACGCAGAAAACGCATACCTTCCAGCATATGAGCATCTACCTCGGCGGGCATACGGTCGACAACGGCGGCATCGACATGGCTGCGCGTCGGGCCGGCCGCGCTGGAATGAAGGCGCTGCAGATCTTCACCGCGATTCCGAAGTTCTACGGGGACAAGTCGTCGATCCGCCCGGAGCGCATCGATCGATTTCGGACGGCGCTCGCCGAGACCGACATCGCGCCACGGCACGTCGTCGCGCATGCGGCGTACGTGCTCAACACGGCCACGCCCGAGCCCGACAAGTGGACTCGCGCACGCGATGGCCTAACGAAGGAGCTCGAGCGATCGACACGCCTGGGGATTGGCATCGTCTGCTTCCACCCCGGCGCGGCCCTCGATGGCGACACGACGGCGGCGGCCGAGCGGGTTGCCTCGGCGATCGCGCACGCGCTCGACCAGGTGGCGGGTGACACGCGGGTGCTGGTCGAGAACACCGCGGGTGCGGGACGCACTTTCGCGCGCACGGCCGCGGAGGTTGCGGCGATTTTGAAGCACGTCCCTGAGCGCGTCCGCGTGCGTACGGGCTATGGTCTCGACACCTGCCATCTCTGGGCATCGGGCTACGACATCCGCGCCTCTCGTGAGGCACTCACGCGCGTTCTCGACGAATTCGAAGGCGCGACGGGCGAAGCGCCGGGCTTCTTTCATCTCAACGACAGCGAAGGCGGGTTTGCATCGAACCGCGATCGCCACGTCCTCCTCGGCGATGGCACGATAGGCGCCGAGCCGTTCAAGTGGCTTCTCGAGGATCGACGTGCGAGAGACATACCGCTGATCCTCGAGACGCCACAGCAGAATATGGAGATCGGGGATGATGATGCGAGTGCGGATCCGTTTGATCTCAGGATGATGGAGCTGCTTTCAACGTGATCGGCGCGGAGAGGTGACTCTACAGCGTCGTTGGCACCACAGGCGAGAGGCATCAACGAGTCAAACGCCGAAGACGCCGGAAACCGCGCTGGAGGGGCCGGATCAAGAAGGTGGTTTTCGGGACGCCACGATGCGATGGAACGTTGGCTTTGGGCCGAAGTGGAATAGCAGCCCGACCTCGAGTGGCGTCGCACGTAGGCAATTGAGAACTTGTCGGTGATCGCTAGGGTTGAGCAATGCCGTCGATTTCACCTCCAAGAGCACAACATCGTCGACAACGATGTCCGCTCTGTATTTCGCGATCTGCTCACCGTCGTAGAAAACAGGCACGGTGACCTCACGTGCGACTTTGTGGCCACGGCGTCGGAGCTCGAGAGCAAGTGCGGCACAGTACACGTTCTCCAAGAAGCCGTAGCCCAGCTTGTTGTAGACGGTGTAGAACGCGGCGATGATCGATCCCGTCACGTCCTCGTACAACAGTTGTCCAATCCGCGCTGTTCCCGCGGCGTTTCCGGCTGCTTCCGCGTTCAGATTCCTGGATGCCTCTGGAGCAGATGAGTCTTCGTCGGTCATAGTGGGTTGAGCGCGTTGGAGTTCGGCGAGTAGACGCCAATCTGTGTTCGCACGCGCATTCGCTGCCATTAAAACAACGCAACTCGGCGCCCATCACAACACTTCGTTACTTGCGTAATTAGCGAAGTATCTAATAATATCTTCGCCATGGATGCCTTCCGTGCGCTCGCCGACCCCACGCGGCGCGAGATCCTTCGCCTGCTCCGGAACGGGCCCAAAACCTCCGGCGAGATCGCTGACGAGTTTCCAACGGCGTGGGCGACGGTCTCGCGCCACCTGGGCGCGCTCCGCGACGCTGGGCTCATTCTCTCGGAGCGCAACGGACAGCAGATCGTATACGAGCTCAACACCACCGTCTTTCAGGACCTCGTCGATCATCTGCTCGACTGGGTCCGGCCCTCGAAGCGCACGACCAAGACCCGGGGAGGCAAGCGTGCGTAAATGGCTTGCTCCGGGCATCATCCTGTTGACGATCGCGTTCACGGTGAGCGTTTACTCACGTCTCCCCGATTGCGTGCCCATGCATTGGGGTGTTCGTGGCAACGTCAATCGGTACGGTTCTCGCGCGGAAGCGGCGTTCCTGATGCCGCTCGTGATGATCGGGTTCTGGCTGCTGCTGCGCTTCCTCCCGCGCATCGACCCGCGTCGCGCCAACTACGAGAAGTTCGGCGACACCTACGACCTGTTCATCAATTCGCTGATTGCTCTCTTTGCCGTCATGCACATGGCGCTCCTTGCGACCGCGCTCGGTTGGCCGATCTCGATGGAGCGACTCGTGCCGGCTCTCGTTGGACTAGAGTTTCTCGTCCTCGGCAACGCGCTGCCGCGCGCACGGCCGAATTGGTGGTTCGGCATCCGTACGCCATGGACGCTCAGCAATGATCGCGTGTGGGTGCGCACGCATCGCGTCGCTGGGTACCTGCTCGCCGCGGCAGGCATCGTGTTACTCGTCGGCGCTGCGGTACCAGGCCCATGGATGTTCGCGTTGGGCATAACGGCTGTCGGGGCGGCTGCGTTCGGCTCCTTCATCTACTCCTACTTCGCCTGGAAACAGGAGACTTCGAAATGAGAATATGTGCTTCGCACCTTGCTGCCCTCGTCGTCCTTGCTGCGCCCGCGCTCGTCGCCCAGCAGCCGACGACGTTCGTCATGCTCATGGGGACGGACACGCTCGCCGTCGAACGCGTGACACGCACCGCCAATCACCTCGAGGGCGATTTCGTGGCGCCGTCGCGTGGTGTGCACGTTCGTTATGCAGCGACACTTGCCGCAGACGGAACCATGTCGCGCTTCGAGACCTGGGCGTATCACGGTGGCGATACCACTGGGACGCACGCAACGATGCAGGAGCAGGGCGACAGCATGATCGTCGAGCTGCAAGGCAGAACGCTGCGCTTCGGGACGAAGCCCGGCGCAATCGTGTACTTCAATCCGTCCATGGGTCTGCTCGAGCAGGCACTCCTTCGCGCGCGCACGCTCGGCGGACAGACGACGGAAGTTCCGCTCTTCGCGTCCGAGGGCGCCGTGACGGTGCCGCTCGCGGTGACGTGGGTTGGCTCGGACTCGGCGCACGTCAAACTTGGCGCCGCCGAAATGAACGTCGCACTCGGCGTCGACGGCAGAGTTACCGGCATTTCGGTTCCGTCGCAGAACGTGCGCGTCGTTCGCATCGATGGCGTGCGCATTGCGACGACGATCGCGAAGCCTGACTATTCGGCGCCGGCCGACGCGTCATACACCGCGGAAGACGTCACGGTGACGACGCCCAAGGGTCTCAAGCTCACGGGCACGTTGACGCTACCCAAGTCGAGGCCGGCGCGCGGCGCGCCGGCGATCGTCACGATCACCGGGTCGGGCACCGAGGAGCGTGACGAATCTCTTCCGGGCGTCAACGGGTACCGGCCGTTCCGTCAGATCGCCGACACGTTAGGCCGCCGAGGAATTGCCGTGTTGCGTCTCGACGATCGCGGCGCGGGCGGCTCGGACGTGGGACCACGGGGCCCGACGTCGGCGGATTTCGCGGACGACATTCGCGCCGGGCTCGCCTATCTGCGCACGCGACACGACATCGACGGCGATCGTCTCGGACTCGTTGGGCACAGCGAGGGTGGCATGATCGCACCGATGGTGGCGTCGACGGATCCGAAGCTTCGCGCGATCGTGCTCATGGCGGGACCAGCGCACACCGGGCGCGCCATTCTCAAGTTCCAACAGGAATACGCCGCCGATTCGATGCTGCACCTCACCGGCGCGAAGCGCGATTCCGCCGTGCGTGACATGGCGCGCAAGACGGATTCCCTCGCGGCGGAGGAGCCGTGGGTTCATTTCTTTCTCGACTACGATCCGATCGCCACAGCGAAGCGCGTGAAGCAGCCGGTGCTCATTCTGCAGGGTGCAACGGATAAACAGGTCACACCGGAGCAAGCCGCGGAGCTCGCGGCGGCGTTTCGCGCGGGTGGCGACAATGATGTCACGATGAAGGCATTTCCCTCGACGGATCACCTTTTCCTTTCTGATCCGGTGGGAAATCCGAGTGGATACGCCGCGCTTCCCTCGAAGAATGTCCGCGTCGAAGTACTCGGCACGATCGCCGATTGGCTCGCGGCACGACTGCGCTGAGGGGTGGTTGGTGATTGGTTATTGGTGATTAACGACAACGACCAACCACCAACCACGAACCACCATTCAGAGCTAAAAAACGCGAATCTCATAGGGAAAACGACACGCTTACCCATTGCGCTCACGAGCGGCCGACATACTTTTCGCCCCGATAGCCGCTCGTGCTCAGAGTGAAAACGAGCGACTCTCAGAGGGAAAACAGTACACCATTCCATCTACCGGGAGAGAGAATGGCAGCGAAAAAGGCAAAGCGGGGCGGCGCCAAGCGCGGAGCGAAGCGTGGTGCGAAGAAGGCACGCGGCAGCGCGCGCAAGGCAGGTCGGAAGCGCACCGGTGCGAAGCGCGCACCAAATCCTGCGTTCATGAAGCCGATGCAGCCGGATGCTG
>JANWKK010000162.1 GCA_025451425.1 Gemmatimonadaceae bacterium | reverse complement strand
TGCAGGGGCTCCCGCTCGCGGAGCTGTCTCGCATGGACTCGATTCTCACGCGAATCCAGCCGGACATCGAACGCGCGCGACGCTCTGGCCAAGGGAGGGGGAGGGGGCGATCAGCCGGCACAGGACCTGGTGGCGACGATCTGATGCGGCACTACTGGCTGAAGCCGAACGGCGATTCCGTTGCCGCCCAACCACTGCCGCCGAACGCGCCACTCGAAGCGCGGAGTGCGGCCGCAGCAGCCGAGATCCGCGCGCATATCGCGCGCATGCAGCAGCGCTTCGAGACGGGCGACGCCCGCGGCGCGCGACAGGAATTTGCGATGGCGGCGGGCGAGTTGCCCATCCTTCGCGATCTCGATCCAAACCCCGATCACACCGCCGCATTACAACGCGAGCTCGGTGATGGAGTACGCGATCTCGTTGCAACCTGTTATCGTAAACGCGCCGACTCGACGCTCGCTCCGGGGATTCGCTGTGAGAATCTCCTCGGCTTCACGAATCGACTCCGGCTCAGGCAATGAACTTGGTGATTGGTTGTGGGTGATTGGTGTTAGGTGATAGAGTCAACAACCAACAACCAGGCACCACCAACCTCCAACTACCAAGCACTAACCACCAACAACCAACCACCACTTTCCGCCGCTCGCGACGGTGCAGCGGGATTGTTCGATGTCGACTCACCGCTCACCGCAAAATGTCCAAGCCTACTATCGCCGTCGTCGAGGACAACGCCGACAACCGGCTGTTGCTCAGTGCGATTCTTCGGGACCGCTACTCCATCGTCGAGTACGAGAATGGTCCGGATGCGCTCGAGGGCCTGGCGCGCTCGCTTCCCGATCTCGTGCTGCTCGATATCTCGCTCCCCGGAATGGATGGGAATGAGATTCTATCGGAGATCCGACGGGATGGTCGCATGCGTCACCTTCCAATCATCGCCCTCACCGCGCACGCCATGGCCGGCGACCGGGAGCGCTTTCTCGACGCCGGCTTCAACGACTACATCACCAAGCCCATCGTCGACGAGTCGCTCCTGATCAAGGCGATCGATCGCTGGCTGTCGGGTGGCTGACAGCGTCTGGTCCCGGGGCTAGGTTTCGCGGACTAGGGCTCGATCGTCTTCGCCGTGCGAATCCCCCGCGCCGGCTGCCCCTTCAATAGTTGTCGGCCTCACCGCCCGCCTCAGCTCGTCCACACGATGCAGTTCGATAAGAAGTTCTGGCAGCGCGCCTTCCTCGCAGTCACCACCGGGCTCTGTCTCTCGTGCGCCGCGCGCATGTCGGAGACGACGTCGACGTTCCCGAGTACCCCGTCGGCGTTCTCGATCCAGCCTTGATCGCTCCTGTCCGCCTCACGGTAAACTTTGCGACGAAGGGGCTGCTCGCTTGAGCTGTGAGAGCTGAGCGGTCAGTTCAGGCCTTCTCCAATTGGCGTGCTGGCATCTCACCCACGACAGCGAGCCCAGAGGCGAGACGCAAGCTTGGAGCTGCGAGGGATCAGAGAACTACCTCAGCTGACAGAGTCAGCGGCGAGCGATGAGAAGATCAGCTCAGCCTGGGCTCGCAGTCGCACGTGCGATGAGTGAATGCTCGAAGGGGTCCGAACTGATCGCTACGCTCAGGATGACAGGGAGTCGTTAGGCTTCGCGCAGCGCGGCCATCGGCGTCTGTCTGAAGACCTCCCGTCCAGTCGCGAGGCCGATCGTGACGGCGAGGAGCACCATAGCGAGCGCTACGAGAAGCACTGGAATCACCGAGGCCGCGAACGCGACGTGGAAGATCCAGTGGGTGAGCGCCCACGAACCGGCGAATGAAAGCGCAACACCCGCCAGGCTGCCCAGAGTACCCAGGACGGCGTACTCGGCGAGCATAATCCGTCCGATCTGACGTTTGGTGGCGCCAAGGGTCTTGAGGAGGACGCCTTCGCGCAGCCGTTCGCGCCGCGTCGCCGCAACCGCGCTGAACAGCACCGGGATGCCTAACGCGAGGCTGACGAGCGCCATGAAGCGAATGGCCATCGTGACCTTACCGAGCACGTCCATGACGGTCCGCTGGACGAGCGAGAGGTCGATCGTCGAGACGTTCGGATATGCGCGGACGACGCCGCGCTGGACGCGCGCAACCGCACTCGCACCTGGAACTTGGGAGAGAATCACGAACTGTCGCGGCGCGTTCTCGAGCGCGCGCGTTTGGAACACGGCGAAGAAGTTCGGCTCGAAGCGCGCCCAATTCACCTCACGAAAGCTCGTCACGCGCGTTGGGACTTGCACGCCCTGCACGTTCCAGGTGACGGTGTCGCCAATATGGAGCCGGAGCTCGCGCGCCACGCCAACCTCGATCGAAACTTCAGGAAGCGTCGTGGAATCCGTCGTCGGCGTGAACCATTTGCCTTCGACGATTCGTTCCGACGGCATGCGGTCGTCGCGGTACGTCGAGCGATACTCTCGGCGCAACGGCCACGCGGATCTTCGCTCACGCCGCCCGCCAACGTTCGCCGACGCGGCCGTGTCGCCCATGAGCTGGGCCGACGTGTGCCCGTTGACCGCGGCAATGCGCATCGTGACCAGCGGCACCTGCTGGACGATGCCGAAGCCGTTGGCGCGGATGATGGAGTCGACGCCCACGTCCTGATCCTGCTGGACGTCGAAGAAGACGAGATTCGCGCGCGCCTGTGTCAGCTTCACATCCAGCGTTTTGAGCAAACTGTTATGCACTTGATAGAGAGTGCTCATCAGGAACACGCCGAAGCCTAACGACAAGACGACCGCACGCGTCTGATTCCCCGGGCGATACAAGCTCGCGATGCCCTGACGCAGTACGAACGGCCACCGGGGGCGCACGAGGCGTCGCGCGAGCGAAGAGAACACCACCGCGGTCCCAAACAGTGCTCCAACGGCGAGCATGATCGCCACGCTGAATCCGATGCCCCGGCGGACGTTACCGGCGCGCGTCACCGCCAGCAGCACGATGCTGCCGACGATTGCCAACGAGACCACCGCGCCCAGTGGGTCGAGACGCCGGAGGCGCAGCACCACGGCGTCGGCCTCGCGCCGCAGCGCCTGCAGCGGTGAGATGCGCCGGAGCGCTATCAATGGCCGCAACGAGAAGACCAGCGCGACCCATACGCCGACGATGAGTCCGAGTCCAATCGAAGCCGGTGCGAGGTGCACTGATACATCCACCGGGAGGAAATCCTGCAAGCCAAGCGGGAGAAGCAGCTGGAAGCCAATACCGAGCACACCGCCGAGCGCCGCGCCGATCAGGCCCATCAGCGCCGCCTGCACGACATAGATCGCGAGCACTTGCCAGCTGGTCGCGCCCAGACAACGCAGCACAGCAACGGTATCGATCTTCCGCATGACGAAAGCATGTACGCCGCTTGCTACTCCGATACCGCCCAGCAAAAGGGCAACGAGTCCGACGACGCCGAGAAAATCGCGGAGCTGATCGATCGCCTGCGTGAGATTGATCTCCGTATCTTTCACCGTGCGAACGCGTGCGCGCTCGCCCGTAATCGCTTTGCGAAGGCTCGCGGCGAACTTCGTCTGGTCGCCGCCGTTAGGCAAGCGGAACAGCGTCTCATAATCCGCTCGGCTGCCGAACACCAGCAGTCGCGTCTTCTCGAGGTAGCGCTCGGGGATGTACACACGTGGCCCGATCGTCGCGCTGATGCCCACTTCGCCGGGCACGCTCTTGAGCGTTCCGGTGATCACGAAGCGCTCCATGCCTAACGTCACCGTGTCGCCGACGCGGGCGTCGAGCGAGACGAGGAGTGCCGGATCGACGACGACATTCGGCGCATGTTGCAGCGCCGGCCACGCCGAGTCGGGGTCGCTCGTGATCTTGCCATAGAACGGATAGTCCGTGCTGACCGCACGAACTTGCACCAAACGCGTTCCACCGGAGCGTGGCACGAGCGCCATCGACGCAAAGTTCGTGGACTGCGCTTCGGCGATTCCATTCGATTTGAGAGAATCGAGAACGTGCAGGACCTTCGGGGTGTAACGCTCGCCCGAGGTGAGCGAAGCGTCTCCGCCGAGGAGCGCCCGCGATTGATCGCGAACGGAATCAGTGACGTTTGCGGCGAAGGAGTCGATCGCGACGAGCGCGGCGACACCTAACGAGATCGACGACATGTAGAGTAACAAACGGCGCCGCGCCGTCCGACTTTCCCGCCACGCAAGCCCAATCAGGCGCGACCAACGATTTGGAGTCGCTCGCGTTTTGCGCTCGCTCACGCTCCTCTCGTTCACGCTGCCTGCTCCGCTGCGCTGTCCGAGACGACGCGGCCGTCGCTGAGCCGAATGATCCGCTGCGCGTGGCCCGCGAGCACGGCGTCGTGCGTCACGAGAACGACCGTCGAATTCGATTCCCGGTTGAGCGCCTCGAGCAACTCGACGATGCGGCCGCCGGTGTCGCTGTCGAGATTTCCCGTCGGCTCGTCCGCGAACAGGATGCGCGGCGCGTTCGAGAACGCTCGCGCGATCGCGACGCGCTGTTGCTCGCCGCCCGAGAGCTGCGTCGGAAAATGGTGCAGGCGATCGCCCAAGCCGACGCGTCGCAGCAGCTCGCGCGCACGGATGTCGGCACCGGAGTCGCCGCGGAGCTCGAGCGGGACCTGCACGTTCTCGAGCGCCGTCAGCGTCTGGATCAGTTGAAAGCTCTGAAAGACGAAGCCAACTTTCTCCCCACGCAGTCGAGCGCGCGCGTCCTCGTCCATCGCCGAGAAGTCGGCGTCATCAAGGAGCACGGTGCCGCTCGTTGGGGTATCTAACCCAGCGAGAAGCCCGAGCAGCGTCGTCTTTCCGCTACCCGACGGACCGACGATTGCCACGAAGGCGCCCTGTGCCAGGCTGAAGTTCACGTCGCTGAGAACGGTGAGCTCGTGCTCGCCGCTGCGATATTGTTTTGTGAGGTGACGAGCAACGAGCATGAGAATGATGAAACTGGTTGGCCGCTGGACGACGTCGCTGATCGTCTTAACGACATTGGCAGTCGCAGGTTGCAACAACACGAAAGGTGACGAGAGTGCCGCGCTCGCCGATACGGTAGCGAAAGCTAGCACGTCGCGTCGCCCCGACTCTGTACGCCGGGCGACGGCGAGTGTTGCAGCACCGGCAGGTGCGCGCACGGTGCTGTTCATCGGTACGAGTCTCACCGCGGGACTGGGCCTCGAGCCTGACAGCGCGTACCCGCAGCTGATCCAGGAGAAGATCGAGTCGGCGCCTCTCCCGTTCGACGTCGAGAACGCAGGTCTCAGCGGCGAGACGACGGCTGGACTTCTACGAAGGTTGGACTGGCTCCTTCGTGGGAACTTCGACGTCGTGCTCG
>JANWKK010000161.1 GCA_025451425.1 Gemmatimonadaceae bacterium | reverse complement strand
GTGAGGGGTCGGAGGCAACGTGCTACTTCAATCTGACACCGCTCGGCAGGTTGGGCAGTATTGGCCTCGCACTTGCCCAACCTCCCGCTGACATCAGACCGGGGCTGCAATGACCGATCGTCAGAAAAGCTCGGAGCCGGAGCGCGAGCGACCAGGACAATTGCGCGATAAGGACGCGATCATTCCGGATCGCCATGGTAAGCACGGCGGCAGCGAGGAGTCGGAGGGCGCGCCGCAGGAAGATGCTCCCGAGGCGCCGGCGCCGCGCGAGCGCGACGACACCGACCGCACGAAACGCTGATGGCGACGCGGACGCCCGTGCGGTCGCGCAAGTCCAAACCAATCACCACTCGAGGCACGCGGCGTTCCGCCGGCAAACGAGTGGTCGCGACTGGCTCGGCGGCGGATTTCATCCCGCCGAATCCCACGCTTCCAAAGCTGCGCGCCGCTGCGATGATGTGCCGCGGCTGTCATCTCTGGACGCTCGGCACGCAAACGGTGTTTGGCGAAGGCCCGAAACAGGCACGCGTCATGATTGTCGGCGAGCAACCCGGCGATCAAGAGGACCGCGCTGGTCATCCATTCGTCGGTCCGTCGGGAAAGCTGCTCGACTGTGCGCTCCGGGACGCGGGCATCGATCGCGATGACGTCTACGTCACGAACGCGGTGAAGCACTTCAAGTGGGAGCGCGGCGAGAAGAGTGCGCGGCGCATCCACAAGAAGCCTAACGACGCAGAGATTCGCGCGTGTCATCCCTGGCTCGAGGAGGAAATTCGCCTCGTCGAGCCGCAGGTCATCGTGTGCCTCGGCGCGACGGCGGCGCAGGCGATCATGGGCAAGGGCTTTCGGGTGACGAAAGAGCGTGGACGCCCAGTGAAGGCACCGAGCGGCAAGGTCGTGATCGCGTCCGTGCACCCGTCGTCGGTGCTGCGCGCTCCTGACGCCGCGGCGCGAGCGCAGGCCGAGCGGGACTTCTTCGCGGATATGAAGAAGGTCGCGCGACATCTGGGGTAAGTCGGCGAACGGTTCATCCGGGTCATCCACTTCTCCTCGCTTGACTGCGCGCGCATTCTTAGAACCATGCATGAACCGTCAATCGAGCACCTCAAGCGCGTCGATCCCGTGCTGGCCGTGGTGATCGACCACGTCGGGCCCTGCCGGCTCGAGCAGCGACGCGAGGGGACGCACTTCGACGCACTCGTTAGGTCCATCGTCTACCAGCAGCTGTCCGGGAAGGCTGCGTCGACGATACTCGGGCGCGTGCGCGGACTCTATGGCGATCGAGCGCCGACACCGGGCGAGATTCTCGCGACGCCTGACGAGACGCTCCGAACCGCCGGTCTATCGCGTCAGAAGCTCTCCTACCTCAAGGATCTCGCCGCGAAGGTCGAGAGTGGCGTCGTTCCGCTCGCAGCGGATACCATCGATCATCTGCCTGACGACGAGATCATCGAACGACTCGTGCAGGTGAAAGGAATCGGCCGCTGGACGGTTCAGATGTTCCTCATGTTCCGACTCGGGCGACCCGATGTCCTTCCCGAGCTGGATCTGGGAATTCAGAACGCGATCCGTCGGGCGTATCGTTTGCGAAAGCAACCTGGTCCGAAGGACGTGACGCGCATCGGCAAGCACTGGACGCCGCATGCGAGCGTCGCGAGTTGGTACTTGTGGCGGTCCCTCGAAGGTACGGCCCCTAGTCCGAAGAAGAAGAGACCGGCGAAGAAGCTAGCGAAGGCCAAGGTCGCGAAGGCCAAGGTCGCGAAGCCGCGGAAGCGGCGACCATCGAAAGCCCGACGGCGGCGCCCAGCGCCCAGCCGCCGAGCACGTCGGTGAACCAATGCTCGCGCACGTAGACGCGGTCGACGCCAATCAATAACGGAACACCGATGCGCAGCGCGCGCGCTTGGCGGCGCGTTAGTATTTGCTCACGTTCGAGCACGTGCGCGGCGACAATGGCGAGCGCGGTCAACTCCGTCGTGTGCCCGCTCGGAAAGGTGCTCTCCGATTTCGGACCGCGACCCGGCGGACGAGGCGGACGCGGACGATGAACGAGCGAGCGCAGTATTCGCACTGCGAGCCAGCTCGCAACGGCCGACGCAGCGATGGTTCCTCCGCCGCGATGACCGCGCCGCCGCAACACATGCGCGCCGAGCATCGAGACCGGAATGTGGGCACCCGGAAGCCCGAAGACCTCCAACGGCCGCTGTGCGCGCACAATCCGCGGTCGATACAATCGACGCGCGAGGGCGTAGAGCTCTCGATCGAGCACCGTCGGCTCGTCGATGAGTGCGACGAGTCCAAAGGCGCCAAGCGCAACGATCGATTTTTTATCTAGCACCAGTACCTGGCATCTGAGAGCACCCAGCACCTTCTAGCACGTCACGCGCCACATGCTATTCTCCGGTATGACCATCACCCACTCACCCACATCGAGCGCCCCCACTGAGATCGGCGATCCGATCAACGCACGGATTCTCGCCGTTTCCGAAGATCGCATTGCCGGCTTTCTCGTCGACCCGTTCGGAGAGATCGCGCGCTTGACCGAGCTGCCCGTCGACACGGTACTCGATCGACTGCGCGCGATGCTCGCTGCGGGAACCATCCGTCGTATTCGGCAGACGTTGATGGCGACGAATCTCGCGCCCGGCGCGCTCGTCGCGTGGCGCGTGCCGACCGAGCGGCTCGACGAAGCATTCGACTTCATGTGGCGTGAAGATCCGTTCTCGGGGCACATCGTCATTCGGTCGACGGACGGCGCGACGCCGGGCTCGGCGTATCGTCTCTGGACGACGCTGAAAGTCCCGCAGAACTTCACGATCGCCGCGCACTGCGACTTCCTCGCGTCGCGCATCGGCGCCGACGGCTATCGCGCGATGCCCGCGAAGAAGCTCTTTGCGCTCGGCGTCGGTCATGTGCGACGCAAAGGCATGGAGCCGGGATCGAAGAGCGACGAGCTCGGAGCGGTGATCGACACGAATATCGTCGAGCTGTCGCGCAGAGAGTGGCGCGTGCTCGAGGCGCTCAAGCGCGAGCTCGACGTCGACGAGGTTCGACAGGACATCTGGTATCTGCGTGCACGCGAATCGGGCGAGCCCTTCGAGGAATTCGTGCGCATCGCGCGTGATCTGAGCGATCGCAAAGTGATCGGGCGATTCTCGACGTTTCTCGAGCATGTGAAGCCGTCGGCTGATGGCACGCGCGTGACGCGATACAACGCGCTCTTTCACTGGCGCGTGCCCAAGGGACGCGAGATCGAAGCCGGCCGCGAGGTCGGGCGTCATCATATTCTCACCCACGCGTACTGGCGCGAAGGCGGTCCGGAGTTCGCGAATGTGAACATCATGGCGGTCGCGCATGGAACGGACAAAGCCACTATGCTCGCGCATAAGGCCGCGATCGACGCGCACCTCACGAGCGTCGGCATGCCAATACTCTACACGAACGTGTTCTGGGGCGGACGGAGCGAGATCAAGCCATCCGAGATCTCGCCGGTCGTGTACGAGACATGGTGGCAGCGAGTGCACGGATAAGCATGGTCCTTCCATGCATCGTTCCGTAATTCGCCGAGGGAATCGCGCGCGGAACAGTTCCTGCACCTAGCGCCGAATCGCGACTGATGTTTATCGGTCGGCCTCTCGATACACGCTCTGTCATACGCCAGCGCGCAGGAAATAACGCATGCCGAGCAGGAAGCTTACTCGACATTCGCGAAGGGGATGGATCAATCTCAGCGTCCTCGTCGTTTGTGGACTGCTCGTCGCTGGTTGCTCTCGCGATCGCGGTAGGGATTCGTCTCACGTCGCATTAGCCACGACCGCAGGATCCGCGACCGCGAGTGGCGATACGTCGGCTCGCTTTGCCGACGACGGACAGTGGGTTCGCCCAGCCAAGGATTTCCGGTCGACTCGGTTTAGCGGCCTCACGGAAATCAACACTGAGAACGTGCAGAATCTGAAGGTCATCAGCACATTCTCGACGGGCGTGACGAAGGGACATGAAGCAGCGCCCATCGTCGCCGGCAACACGATGTATATCGTTACGCCTTTCCCGAATTACGTCTACGCGCTCGATCTCACCAAGCCGGGATATCCGACCAAATGGTCGTACAAACCGCATCCGGTGAGCGCTTCCCAAGGCGTCGCCTGCTGCGACGTCATCAATCGCGGACTCGTCGTCGACGACGGCAAGGTGATTTTCAACACACTCGATGCGCGCACGATCGCGCTCGATGCCGCGAGCGGTAGGGAGCTGTGGGTAACACTGATTGGCAACATCAACGTTGGCGAGACGGTGACGATGGCGCCGCTCGTCGTCAAAGGGAAAGTGCTCGTTGGCGTGAGCGGCGGCGAGTTCGGCGTGCGAGGCTGGTTGAAGGCGCTCGACGAAGAGTCAGGAAAGATTGCGTGGACCGCATATCACACCGGACCCGATAAGGATGTTCTCATCGGCCCGTCTTTCAAGCCCTTCTACGCCTCCGACAGCGGCAAGGATCTCGGTGTGACGTCATGGCCTGCCGACAAATGGAAGATCGGCGGCGCTGGAGCCTGGGGCTGGATTTCGTACGACCCAGAGCTGGATCTCGTCTACTACGGCACGGCGAACCCCGGACCCTGGAACCCCGAGCAGCGTCCAGGAGACAACAAGTGGAGCTCGACGTTGTTCGCGCGCCGGCCCGAGACGGGTGAGGCGATCTGGGCGTATCAGCTCACACCGCACGACCAGCACGATTACGACGGCGTGAATGAGAACATACTCGTCGACATGCCGTGGAAGGGTCAGCAGCGCAAGTTGATCCTGCGTCCCGATCGCAACGGCTACTTCTATGTCATTGATCGCGCGAGTGGAGAAGTGTTGTCGGCGCAGCCGTACGGGTTCGTGAACACGACGACCGGCGTCGATCTCAAGACGGGGCGGTTGCAATACAATCCCGACAAGGCGACGAAGACGGGTGAGGTCGTCCGCAACATGTGCCCCGCCTCGCCGGGACTGAAGGACTGGCAGCCGTCGGCGTATTCGCCGCGCACGGGACTCGTCTACATCCCGCATCAGAATTTGTGTCAGGACGAAGAAGGGCTCGAGGCGAATTACATCGCCGGTACGCCTTACGTCGGCTCGAATGTGAAGATGTACGCGGGCCCGGGCGGTAACCGCGGTGCCTTCGACGCCTGGGATCCCATCGCGGGACGCACCGTCTGGAGCGTCAAGGAAGATCTTCCGGTGTGGAGTGGCGCGCTCGTGACGGCGGGCGACGTCGCATTCTATGGCACAATGGATGGCTGGTTCAAGGCCGTCGACGCGCGCAGCGGGAAGGAGTTATGGAAATTTAAAACTGGTTCCGGAATAGTTGGCCAACCGATGACGTATCGCGGGCCGGATGGCAAGCAATACGTCGCGGTGCTTTCGGGCATCGGCGGCTGGCCGGGCGCAATCGTCTCCGCGGCTCTCGACGCTCGCGATTCGAGCGCGGCAC
The DNA here is from genome assembly GCA_025451425.1 of Gemmatimonadaceae bacterium. The sequence continues at coordinate 16,943 of JANWKK010000161.1, read as the reverse complement.
TCGGCTTCGTGAACGCGATGAAGGATTTGCCGCAGAAGTCGACGAAAGGAGGCATGCTGTATGTGTTTGGGTTCTGAGTGGCGAGTGGCGAGTGCCGTCGTTGCAGTATCCATTCTGCTCTCCGCCTGCGAACGCGAGAATCGTCACTTCAGCGAGATCCCGCCAACGGCAACACCCGGCGCTTCGGCGATCGTGGTGAGCGAGCTGCAACCGGGTCCCGCGATCATCTCTCCCAAGATCGACGCGCCTTACGACGACAACGCTTACGCCGTCTCCGAAGGGAAGACGCTGTTCACGTCGATGAACTGCTCCGGGTGTCACTTTCAGGGCGGCGGCGGCATCGGGCCGCCGCTGATGGACGACGAGTGGATCTACGGCAGCGAGCCGCAACAGATCTTTTCGTCGATTGCCGACGGTCGGCCTAACGGGATGCCGGCATGGAAGTATCGGCTCGGCACTCAACAGATCTGGGAGCTCGTGAGCTACGTACGCTCTTTGAGCTCGCTCAATCCAAAAGGAGCACGCGGCGGCCGCGATGATCATATGATGCTCAAGACGCCGGAGGCCTCGACCCCAAAGGGAAAGCCGAAGATGGCCAACGAGCCATCCGGCATCTAGGACTGAATGTTGGACGTGCGTCGCTGCCTCGGTTTGGGCCTAACGATCCGGATCGGCATGGTCGTGATATTCGCCGCCGCGTGTCACGGCCCGCAGAACGTTCTCGATCCCGCTGGCTCGCCGAACCGCATCGTCAACCGGCTTTTCTGGTCGATGCTGGTTGTCTCGGCGGCGGTGTGGCTCGCGGTCGTCGTCGCGGCGTTCTGGGCGACGCTCAGGCGTTGTCGGGCAACTCGAGAGGACCTCGAGCCGGTCATTGTGGCGTCCAGCGACGAACAGCGCCGGCAGAATCGCGTCGTCGGCGCGTTGGTCGGCGGCACGGCGATGGTGCTGTTGCTCTTTCTCGTCTTTGACTTTGCCGTCGGGCGAGCGCTCGCCGAGCATCCAAGCCGGGCACTCACGGTGGAGATCGTGGGGCATCAGTGGTGGTGGGAAGTGCACTATGTCGATCCCGATCCGAGCAAGATCGTCGTCGACGCCAACGAACTGCACATTCCTGCCGGCGAGCCGGTCCAGATAAAGCTTTCGTCGCGGGACGTGATCCACAGCTTCTGGGTGCCGAACCTCATCGGCAAGCGCGATCTCATTCCCGGCTACACGTCGTCGATCTTCCTCGACGCCGATCGGCCTGGGGTCTATCGCGCGCAATGCGCAGAGTTCTGCGGCGTGGAGCACGCGAAGATGTCGCTCGTCGTGGTCGTTCATTCGCGCGCCGACTTTGCTTCGTGGCTTGCGGGTCAGCGCTTACCGGCCGCGGGGCCTAACGACTCGAGTGCGATTGAGGGGAAGCGGGTGTTCCTCGCGGGGGCGTGTTCCTCGTGCCATTCGATCACGGGTACGGAGGCCTACGCCACCATCGGCCCGGATCTCACCCATCTCGCCAGCCGGCACACGATTGCCGCCGGCACGCTGATGAACACGCGCGGCAATCTTGCCGGCTGGGTCGTCGATCCACAAGCGCTCAAGCCAGGCGTCCATATGCCGTCGAATCATCTCGCGGCCAAGGACCTCCTCGCACTGCTCGACTACTTGCAGACACTGAAGTGACGAACCCCGCGCGCCATCTGGGACCTAACGAGGCCGCCGCCTCAACAGCCGCGCCGGCGGAGCGACGCGAGCTGCTGGCAGAAGAGTCACTCCTCGAGCAAGCACGGATGCTCGACGTCACCTGGCGCGACCCGGGCGGCATCTGGGGCTGGCTCACGACCGTCGATCACAAGGTCATCGCGAGGCGGTACGTCATCACGGCCTTCATGATGTTCGTCGCCGGTGGCCTCGAGGCAGCGATGATGCGCATCCAGCTCGCGCGCCCCGAGAACACCTTCCTTGGACCTGACCGATACAACCAGATCTTCACGGTCCACGGCACGACGATGATGTTTCTCTTTGCGGTGCCGATCATGACCGCGATGGGCCTGTATCTCGTGCCGTTGATGGTTGGCGCTCGCACGATCGCCTTCCCGCGACTCAACGCCTTCGGCTACTACGCGTATGTCGTCGGCGTCGTCTTTCTCTACGTTTCGCTTTTCATCAACATGGGACCGGACGCGGGCTGGACCGCGTACGTCCCACTTTCCGGGCCGCAGTATTCGCCGGGCCACCGCGTCGACGTGTGGGCGCAAGTCGTCACGTTCACCGAGATCGCCGCGCTCTGTGCCGCGGTGAACATCATCGTCACCGCGTTCAAGCTGCGCGCGCCAGGGATGTCGCTCAACCGCATTCCGCTCTTCGTGTGGTCGCAGGTCGTCGTCTCGTTCATGATCGTCTTTGCGATGCCCGCTGTCGCCACGGCGAGCACGTTGCAGCTTGCCGCGGACCGCGCGGTGAGCACGCAGTGGTTCAACCCGTCCGAGGGCGGTGACGCGCTCCTCTGGCAGCACATCTTCTGGTTCTTCGGGCATCCCGAGGTCTACATCATCTTTCTCCCGGGCCTCGGTTTTATTTCGCCAATTATCGAGACGTTCACGCGTCGCCGAGTGTTCGGCTACACGGCGATCGTGCTCGCGAATATTACCACCGGCTTTTTCGCGTTCGGTCTGTGGGTGCATCACATGTTCGCGACGCCCATCCCCGAGCTCGGTCAGAGCCTTTTCACCGCGGCCAGCCTCGTCATCGCGATCCCGACGGGGGTTCAGATCTTCTGCTGGCTCGTCACGCTTTTCTCGGGGCGGCCGCGCCTAACGGTCGCGATGCTCTTTGTACTCGGCTTCTTTGTCACATTTGTAAATGGCGGTCTAACGGGGGTGATGTTGGCGTCCGTTGCCTTCGACAAGCAGGTGCACGACACGTTCTTTGTCGTTGCGCACTTTCACTACGTACTTCTCGGCGGCGCCGTTATGCCGCTGTTCGCTGCTTTTTACTTCTGGTTCCCGAAGGTCACGGGGCGGCTGCTCGGGGAGGCCCTCGGCAAGTGGCACGCTTGGCTGTTCATCGTCGGCGTGAACGTCGCGTTCTTTCCGATGCACATACTCGGACTGAACGGAATGCCCAGGCGCATATACACCTATCTCGCCGAAACGGGATGGGGACCGCTGAATACGCTGGCGACGCTCGGCGCAGTGGTCGTGGTGGTCTCCGTCGCGGTGTTCATCGTGAACGCGGTCATCAGCTTGCGCCGCGGCGAACTAGCGGGCGCGAATCCATGGGATTCGTACGGCCTCGAGTGGGCTACGAGCTCCCCGCCGGCGCATTACAACTTCGTCAACACGCCCGTCGTTCTCGGACGGCATCCGTTGTGGGATACGCGGGCGCCCTTGCCCGTGATCACCGGGCTCCGGTCCGACCGACGTGAAGTCCTCGTCACGACAACGTTCGACGCCAAGCCGGATTATCGACACCGGCAACCGACGTCGTCGATCTGGCCGTTCTGTCTCGCGCTGTGCATGGCGGAGACCTGGATCGGCTCGGTCTTCACGCCGTGGGCGGTGCTCATCGGATTCGGCCTCACGCTGCTCGGCATGCTCGGATGGGGTTGGCAGTCCTCGCAGCACATCGAGATGGAGCGCATTGACACGGACGCTCAGATCGTGGACGCCGAATGACGACGCCAATGACGGCACCGCAGGAATCGTTAGGTGACGTCGCCGAGCTGCCGACGGTGACATTCGGCCACCGGAGCCTGATGTGGTGGGGAACCCTGGGCTTCATGGTGATCGAGGGTTGGACGCTCGCGTTGATCGCCGCGATGTACTTCTACATTCGCCAGAACTTCGGTACGTGGCCGCCGCTGAACACGCCGCTGCCGTCGCTCGCGATTCCGACGATCAATCTCGCGGTGATGGTCGTGAGCGTCGCGCCGGTGTATCTCGCCTCGCGCGCGGCCCGTCGTCTCGATGTGCGTGGCATCAAGCTCTGGCTACTCGTGTCGTCGCTGATCTCGCTGCCGATTCCAGTGCTGCGCTGGTACGAGCTCTGGGCGCTCAACGTGCGCTGGGACAGCAATGCGTACGGGACCGCCGCGTGGACCCTCGTTGGGACACACGCGACGCTACTCCTGCTCGACGTCGCCGACACGATTGGCCTCACGCTGTTCTTCTGGCTCAAGCGCTTGCCGGTGCGAGCGATCAGTGACGTGACGGATAATTCGTTCTACTGGTATTTCATGGTGCTGATCTGGACACCGCTGTACGTGATCGTGTACCTCGGCCCCTACGTGCTCTGACGATGAGCAGCCAGCGCCGTGTACCTAACGAGCGTAGCCGCTTTGGACGCTGGCCCGGGATGCTGAGCCTCAGCCTGGGACTTCTGCTTGGGCCGGTGGCCGCGCTCGTGAACGAAGGGATGGTGTACGCGACGAACATGTGGGTCTGCGGTGCTGGATCGCCCGTGAACATGCACGCTGTCACCGTGGTCTGCCTCGCGATCGCGATCGGCGGCGGACTTCTCGCGCGCGCCGACTGGGCACGCGTCGGCCGCGGTACTGACGACGAGGCAGCGACGATCGACTCGCGGAGCCGTTTCGTTGCATTGGCCGGCATGGCCGCGAGCGCGCTGTCGGTGCTGTTCATCGTCATGCAGTGGCTCGCGGTCTTTGTCTTCGCCGCCTGCGTACGGAGTTGATGAGATGCTAGAGGGCCCCCTCTGGACAGCTTGGGATTGGGAGCCGGGCATCGTCATTCCGCTTGTTGTCTCGGCTGTACTCTACCTACGAGGTCTGCGGCTGCTCTGGAATGAACATCTCGGTCGCGGCGTTCGGGTGTGGGAGGCGACGTCCTTCGCCGCCGGCTGGATCGTTACCGCTGTCGCTTTGCTCTCGCCACTGCACGAACTGTCCGAGCAGCTCTTTTCGCTGCACATGGTGCAGCATGAGCTCTTGATGATCTTGGCGGCACCGTTGCTCGTCCTCGGCACACCACTCGTCCCGATGATCTGGGCTTTACCGTCAGCCGCGCGGCGTATCGCGGGACGGATGACGCGTCGCGTAGGAGTGCGCGCGATCTGGCGCGTTATCACGCAGCCTTTCGTCGCCTTCGGCTTGCACGGCGCCGCAATTTGGGTGTGGCATGTGCCTGCGCTGTTTCAGGCCGCGCTAACGAATGACGCGGTCCACGCGCTCCAGCACTCGAGCTTTCTCGGCACAGCGCTGCTGTTCTGGTGGACAATCATTCGCGGCAATGCATCGGCCACTCGCTCCCGTGTAACGCACTTCGGTGTCGCCGTGCTCTTACTCTTCGGCACGACGCTGCACTCCGGAGCGTTAGGCGCGCTCCTCACCTTCTCGCGAACACTCTGGTATCCAGCGTACGCGGTTGCCTGCGGAACGACGTGCATGCTCACGCCTCTGGAGGATCAACAGCTTGCGGGCCTGATCATGTGGATTCCGGCGGGGTTCGCATATCTCGTCGCCGCGCTAATCCTGTTCGCGACATGGCTCCGTGCCTCAGAACATCGCGTGCAGGACCGAGAGCTGGCGCGCGCAGCACAGTGGACGCACCACTCGATCGAGGATGATGTGTCGTGAGCATACGGGTCGGCCTTCTCGTCTTGTGCCTCACGAGTGCAGCCTGCTCGCACGGTGAGCGAGATGCGATCGCTCTCACCCATGGCGGAAGTCCATCGCGCGGAGAGGAGCTGATTCGTGCGTACGGTTGCGGCTCGTGTCACACGATTCCGCGTGTCGCTGGCGCCGAATCGACTGTCGGACCGAATCTTCAGGGCATTGCAGGACGTGCGTACATCGCCGGCGTCCTCCCGAACACGCCCGAGAACATGATGCAGTGGCTGATCAATCCGCCCGCTGTAGACGACAAGACAGCGATGCCAAATCTCCACGTCGGCGCCACCGAAGCGCGTGATATTGCAGCCTTTCTGTACACCCTTCGCTAATTAACTCGTCTTGTGAAGCGCTGGTTAGGCGTTGCACTCGGTATCGTCACGAGCATCGGCGGTTTTCTCGAGATCGGCTCGATCGCGACGGCCGCACAGGGTGGCGCGGAGTATCGCTACCAGCTCGCTTGGGTCATCGTGTTCAGCACGGTCTGCATCGCGCTGCTCATCGAGATGGCCGGCCGGTTCGCGGCGGTGAGCAAGCACACCATTGCCGACGCGATGCGTGAGCGATTCGGAATCCATTTTTTTATGGTCCCGCTCACGCTCGTGTTCTGCATCTCGCTGCTCACGCTCGCCGCCGAGATTGGCGGCGTAGCTGTGGCGATCGAGCTCGTGACGGGCATTCCCTACACAGTGTGCGCCCTCCCTGTCTGCGTTCTTGCGTGGATGCTGTTGTGGTATGGCACGTTCAGCATCATTGAAAATGGCATCTCTCTGCTCGGCCTCATTACCATTGCGTTTGTTGTCGCCGCCGTACACCTCGGTCCTGACTGGCACAAGCTCGGTGACGGAGTATTGCCCTCACTCCCGGCGAAGCAACCCGCGCACTACTGGTTCATCGCAGTGAGCATCCTCGGCGCGTCCATCTCGCCGTATCTGTTCTACTTTTACTCGTCAGGCGCCATCGAAGAAGAATGGAATGAGAGCAATCTCGCACCGAACCGTGTGATCGCGGCCATCGGCATGGGATTCGGCGGTTTTCTGTCGGTCGCCGTCCTCGTCGTGGCTGCACTCGTCTATGCGCCGCGGGGCATGAAGGTCGAGCACTATCAGCAGCTGCCGCTGCTGCTGTCTTCTCCCTGGGGACGCGCCGGGTTTGTGATCTTCGCCGGCTCGTTGTTCATTACCTGCATCGGCGCGACAGCTGAGATTGCGTTGGCCCTCGCGTACAAGATCGCTCAAGGCTTTGGTTGGAACTGGGGTGAGGACCTCGAGCCGAGAGACGACGCGCGTTTCAGCCTGACCTATACGCTGATTCTGCTTCTATCGACGCTGCTCGTGCTCGCGGGAATCGATCCGCTCAAGCTCACGAATCTGGCGATGGCGTTGACAGCCGCCGCGCTGCCGGTGGCGATCCTGCCATTTCTCGTCCTCATGAATGACGCGAAGTATCTTGGTGAACACACGAATCACTGGTTAGGCAACCTGGCAATCCTCGTCATCAGTGTCCTTGCCGGCGTCGTCGCCTTCGTGTCGATACCGCTCGAGATCATTGGGGGATCGTGACGCACATTCACCTTGTCCGCGATGTGCTCGACAACCAACTCATCGATGCAACCGGGAAGAACGCCGGCAAGGTCGACGGCATCGTGCTCGAGCTGCGCGACGGCGAGCCTCCGCGTGTCACGTTCGTCGAGGTCGGTCCGGTTACGCTTGCACGACGCCTCAATCGTCGGCTCGGCAATTGGGTCGCGCGAATCGACGCTCGGCTCGGCCCTGGACGCGGCGCTCCGATTCGCATTCCCGTTTCGCGCATTGCCCTCGACGAGCCATCGATCCGAGTGGATCTCGTCGCGAGCAGCACACCGATTATGGCGCTTGAGAAGTGGCTCAGCGAGAAGATCGTGAGGCGCATTCCATGGTCGTGAACGCGGCTGACTCTCCGCGCGAGCTTCATGTCGAGTCGCTCCTGGGGCGTGTGCTACACGACGCCGACGGACGCAAGATTGGCCGAATCGAGGAGCTCGTAGCCGAGCAACGCGGGACAGAGTGGATCGTAGTGGAGCTTCACGTCGGTCTGGGCGCGCTGCTCGAGCGCGTCGTCGAGCTGTCGACGCTCGTACCCATGACGGGTGCGCTACGACGGAAGCTCAGCGTTCGCTATCGGGTCCCGTGGCGGCAGCTAGATGTTCGCGACCCCGACCATCCTCGCGTTCTCGTTAGGTTAGGCGACCTGAAGTGCGTTGCGCGTGAAGCGTGACGCGTGGCGCGCCACATACGTGGTACGCGCTCTGCCATGAAGCCCAGGACCCCTCAATCCTCCGGCTTACGACACTTCATCAGCACGAAGACCTCGATCACCGGCTAGTCGTTCAGTACGCCATCAGCCGCGCCTTCGCCGATTCGGACACCGTCGAGGACGCTCTGCCGCGGGTGCTGGAGGAGTTGGGCACGCAGTTGGGTTGGCAGTTCGGCGTCTTCTGGTTGCTCGACGAGGAACGACATCGCATGCGCGCCGCGGCGATCTGGCGCTCTCGTGCATATCCTGAGCTCGAAGCGGCGACCCGCGCGAACAGCTTTGGGCGTGGCCGTGGCATTCCGGGACTCGTTTGGCAAACTGGCGAGCCGATCTGGAAGACCGACGTGAGCGAAGTCGAGCACTGGCCTCGAGAGACCTTCGCCAGGCGTCAGGGTCTGCAAAGGGTGTTTGCCTTTCCGGTGCTCAACGTGCAGCCGCGGGGTGAGGAACCCGACAATGAAGGCGGCTTCGCGCCGCGACGAACCGACGTGATCGGCGTCGTCGAACTATACAGCGAGCGCGCCGAGCCGCCTGATGAGCAGATGCTCAATGCCGTGGCGAGCATTGGTCTTCAGCTCGGGGTGTTCGTCACGAATCGCCGCGCACACGACGCCGAGCGCATCGAGCGCATTCGCAACGCCGCGGTCGTCGAGATCGCACTCGATTGCATCATCATCATCGATCACGACGGGCGCATTCTCGAATGGAACCCTGCCGCGGAGCGAACCTTCGGCCACCCGCGCAGCGCCGTCCTCGGACGACAACTCGCCGAAACGATCATTCCACCCCAGTACCGCGAGGCCCACTATCGCGGATTCGCGCGCTATCGACAGACAGGGGATGCCCATATTCTCGGTAAGCGCGTCGAGGTCGAAGGGCTGCGCGCCGATGGCTCGGTGTTCCCCGTCGAGCTTGCGATCACGCGTGTTCCGATTCCGGGACTTCCGGTCTTCACCGCCTACCTGCGCGACCTGACGGAACGACGACGCCTCGAGGCGAGGCAACAGTTGCTGCTTCGAGCGAGTAACATGTTGCTCGCGTATCTCGACAGCGAGCGAATGCTCTGCAACCTCAGCAAGGTCGTTGTCCCGGCGTTCGCGGACTGGTACACCGTCGACGTCGTCGAGCCAGATCGATCTATCCGGCGTCTCGAGACGAAGCATCGCGATCCGTCGAAGCTCGAAGCCGCGCACGCGCTTGCGGCTCGTTATGCGAATCGGCCGGAGTCGGAGTTCGGAGCGCGCGCTGTGATTCGCACCGGCAAGAGTCAGCTCGTCAGTGCAATCAGCGACCACATGATCGCAGACATGGCGCAGGATGCGCAACACCTTCGGCTTTTGCACAATCTTGGGTTGCGCTCCTTCATCGTCGTTCCGCTTCGTGGCCGCGACGCGATCCTCGGCGCAATGTCGTTCGTGACGGCGGAGTCGGGCCGACGATTTGACGCACGTGATCTGGAGGTCGCCGAGGAGCTCGCGTCGCGAGCCGCACAGGCAATCGACAACGCGCGTCTCTTCGCGGATGTCGAGGACAGCCGCAGTCTGCTCGAGGAGCAGGCCACGGAGCTCGAGGCTCAGGCGGCAGAAGTGGAAAGCGTCGCCTCGGAGCTCGAGCATTCGAACAACGACCTGCGCGCTCTCAATGAGAACCTCGCCGAGCGCACGAAGGACGCCGAGCAGGCGCGCAGCGATGCGGAGGACGCGCGACGTGAAGCGGACGAAGCGAACCGCGCCAAGAGCGAGTTTCTGGCGGCAATGAGTCACGAGCTCCGCACGCCACTCAACGCGATCATCGGCTACGCACAGTTGCTCGACGTCGGCGTCCACGGCTCGGTCAACGCGGAGCAGCACGGCGATCTCGGACGCATCCAGCGCAGCTCGCAGCACCTTCTGGGGCTGATTACTGATATTTTAAACTACGCGAAGGTCGAGAGCGGGCGCATCGAGTACGACATCACGTCGACGCCAGTGAATCGGTCCCTCGCCGAAGTCGAGGAGCTCGTGGCGCCCCTCGCCGCGGCGAAGCACATCACCTATCGCTTGCGAACGGCATGTCCCGGCGAGTGCGTCTGCGCTGACCCCGAGAAGTTGCGACAGGTTCTGGTCAATCTGTTGTCGAACGCGATCCGCTACACACCCGAGGGCGGCTCGGTCGACGTGGGCTGTTCGACGACGGATAAGGAAGTGCTCATCGACGTCATCGATACGGGCGTCGGCATTCCCGCCGACAAGCTCGAGGCGATCTTCGAGCCCTTCGTCCAAGTCGATCGATATGTCGGCGAGCGACAAGTGACCGGGCTCGGGCTCGCAATCAGCCGCGATCTCGCGCGAGGAATGCGAGGGGATCTCACGGTGCGGAGCGATCTTGGCCGAGGGTCGGTGTTCACCGTTAGGCTCCCTAAGGCGTAGCGGCGTGGGGTGCGGAGTGCGGGAGGCGGATGCGATCAGCCGTGCTGCCGATCAGTTGCGCTGTTCGGTAGCTGCGCCGTTGAGCCTTTGCCCGTTCCATCCCACCGATAAACCCGCCCGCCCTTCATCACGAACACGACTCGGCGCAGCGCAGTAATGTCTTTCGACGGATCGCCGTCCACTGCGATTAGGTCTGCCTGATAGCCCGGCGCAATTCGCCCAATCTGGTTGCCGAGGCCGATCGCCTCGGCGCCTAACGACGTGGCGGAGGTAATCGCTTCCAGCGGCGGTTGGCCGCCGTCCTGGACGCGACAGATGAGGTCTTCGACGTTACGGCCATGCGCGCCCGCCACGGCATCCGTGCCCCACACGATCTTGAGGCCCGGCGTCGCGCGCGCGAGCTTGAACGCCGCGACGGCCATCGGAATCGCCTTCTCCATCCATTCGAAGCCGGTTGCGTTGTAGTTCCCGATCCCCTCGTATTTCGCGCGATTCTCGAGATAGTTGCGAAACACCAGCCCGCATTGGGGATCGAAGTACGTCCCGCGCTCCGCCATCAGCTTGAGGACCTCGTCCGTCGCGAAGACGCCGTGCTCGATCTGCGTGCAGCCGGCGAGCGTTGCGGCCTTCATGCTTTCCGCGCTGTGCGCGTGGACGAGCGTGCGCAATCCCAGCGACTTCGCCTCGCCGCAAATCGCGTCCAGTTGCTCCTGCGAAAGCGTCTGCTTGCCGCCGTCGCGAATACTCGCCGACGCGAAGATCTTGATGAAATCGGCTCCTTCCGCCTTGCGAAGGCGCACGATCTCCCGCATCGAGTCAGGCGTTAGGCGCGGATTGGTAATCGGTAACAGCGATGTCAGAATCCTCGGGCCTGGCGTCGGTCCGAGCGCGATGAAATCACGCAGATCCTTGTCCTCGGCCGAGCCAGGACTCTGAATCGTCGTCACTCCCGACGTCAGTGTCGCGAACGCATTGCCGGTCATCGCGAGCATCGACTGCACCGGCGTGTCACCGTCGTTGGGTGTGTGATACCGGCCGCTGCGATTGAAGTGCCAGCTGACGTGCGCGTGTCCGTCGATCAGTCCCGGCAGCACCGTGTAGCGACTAAGATCGTACACCGCGGCGCCCGAGCCGCGACTCTCGACGCGACTGATCACGCCCTTCTCGATGACAATCGTTGCGTTCTTCGTCACACCGCCGCGACCATCGATCAACTCGCCGGCGCGAATCGTCACAGGCGCGGTCTGCGCCGCGAGAGCGGCCGGAATTGAAAAGATCGTAAGGGCTGCAATGCGAGTGTGCATGGCGACACGGCGAGAGTGTTGAGAGGTCTTCGCGCGAGCAACGGGTTCCGAAACTGGCGCAATAATACACCACGGCGGCATGGTTGGAGAAGCACCTTTTGACGCGTGGCGCGTGGCGCGTGGCGGGTGGCGCGGCGCGTGGCGGGTCGCGCGACGGCATAGAGCCTCGATGACGTGAGGCGAGCGCTGCGCTGGCGAATGACTAGGTTTCTTGGATGACTCGACGGCTTCGCGCTTTCGCGGTTCTCATCACGCTCGCGCTCGCGCCGCTCGCACCCACGCGCGCACAGTTCTCGCCGACCGAATACGCTCTACGCCGCGCGGCGCTGCTCGCCGAGATCCCCGACGGCATCGTTATCGCGTTAGGCGCGCATGAGCCCGCGCAGGACTTCCTCTCGTTCTACCAGGGGCCGTCGTTCAGCTATCTCACCGGATTCCTCGAGCCGGACGCTGCGCTCGTCATCGTCAAATCGGCCGGCCGCGTTTCGAGCACCCTCTTCGTCGAGCCGAGAATTCCTGCGCGCGAGGTTTGGGTCGGAGCGCGTCTTGGCGTCGAAGGCGCGCAGCGTCAGACGGGTGTCCCGACGCGGGAGATCGGCGATCTGTCGCGGGTGCTCGACTCGCTCGCCGGGAGCGCGTTGCCCTTGTACGTCGTCGGCGAGTTGGCCTCCGAAGATGGCAGCTCGCTCACGCCCGATCAACAGTTCGTATCGGCGTTCCGCAACCAGCATCCGTCGGTCGTCCTGAAGGACGCAACGCCGCTCGTGCTTCGTCTTCGCGCCACCAAGTCACCAGGCGAGCTCGCACTCATTCGCCAAGCTGCGGACATTACGGCACGCGCTGAGCGCGACGCGATGCAAGCCCTGGCGCCCGGCATGAACGAGTTTGAAATCCAGGCACTCGTCGAATATACTTTTCGCCGAAACGGTGCCGATCGCCCCTCGTTCGCCTCGATCATCGGGTCGGGCGCGAACGCGACGACGCTGCACTACAATCTCGACGATCGCTTCATCGAGCGCGGCGATCTCGTCGTGATGGACATCGGCGCATCGTACAAGGGTTACGCCGCCGACGTCACGCGCTCGATTCCGGCGAGCGGGACGTACTCCCCTGACCAGCGTTCGATCTATCAGATCGTGCGCGATGCGCAGGCATCGGCCGAGCGGCAGGCCAAGCTCGGCGCGCCGATGCACTTCATGTCCGATTCGGCGACCGCGGTCCTCGCCGCGGGCCTAACGAGAATGGGTCTCATCGAGTCGCCGGGCGCGACGTACGACTGCGATGTCGGTGGACAAACCGCGCAGTGTCCGCAGTATGATCTCTATTACATGCATGGGCTCGGACACGGCATCGGCCTCGAGGTCCATGACTCCGATACGCCCACGATCGTCGCCGGCAGCGCGTTCACGATCGAGCCGGGCATCTATGTCCGCGCGGACGTGCTCGACGTGCTTCCGCCGACCCCACGGAACCATGCGCTCGCCGCGAAGCTCCGCCCTGCCGTCGACCGGTACCGCAACATCGGCGTGCGCATCGAAGACGACTACATCGGCACGCCTAACGGCGTAGAATGGATCTCGCGCGCCCCGCGTGAAGCGGCGGAGATCGAAGCGCTCATGAAGACGCCCCGAACTACGAAGGCAACGCGGGACTCGGCGCAGGTTGAGCGGTATAGGCTCCCGCACTAGGAACAGCATAAGGGCGTGTCGAAAGGCGCGTGACGAAAGTTGAAACGGGCGCAGCGCCGATTTTCCTTATTTCACGCAGTTCTAGCGCTCCTCTCGACGCGTTGTCTTCGGCGCGCTGTTTTCGACCCCCGTTCTCGACGCGCCATTTCTCGATGCGCCCTTCAAAACCCGCCCTTCTACAGTCGCCCCTGTAGCCTTACGCCGCATAGACCTCGAATAGCCCTGCACCTCCCATTCCTCCTCCGATACACATCGTCACAAGGCCGATTCCGCCTCCCCGCGCCCCAAGCTCGTGAATCAATTGCGTCGTCAGCTTAGACCCCGTCGCGCCTAACGGGTGACCGAGCGCGATCGCTCCCCCGTTTACGTTCACCTTGTCCTCCGGCATCTTCAGCTCGCGCACGACCGCGACGACTTGCGACGCGAAGGCCTCGTTGAACTCGATCAGGTCGATGTCCTTCATCGACATTTTCGCGCGCTTGAATGCCTTCGGGACGGCCTTGATCGGCGCGATGCCCATGATGTCTGGCTCGACGCCCGCGGTCGCGAACGTGATGAAGCGAGCCAGCGGCTTGATGCCTAACGACGTCGCCCGCTCGCGACTCATCAGGACCAGCGCTGCCGCGCCGTCGGAGTAGGGGCTCGAGTTCCCCGCCGTCACCGTTCCCTTTACCATGAAAGCGGGCTTGAGCTTCGCCAGCCCTTCGATCGTCGTCTCCGGACGGAGCAGCTCGTCGCGCTTGACCTCCGAACTGCAAGCTTCCTTGCGCGCACCTTCCCACGTCGTCTTCGTGACCGGGATCGGTGCGATCTGCGTGTTGAACGCGCCCCGTTGCCATGCTTTCGCCGCTTTCTGCTGGCTGCCTAACGCCCAGCGATCCTGATCCTCACGCGATACAGTCCAGCGCTGCGCGACGCGCTCCGCGGTGAAGCCCATACCGATGTACGACTCCGTCAGCTCCGGCGCGAGTCGTGTGTAATAGCCCGACATCGGCACCTGGCTCATCATCTCGATGCCGCCCGCGATCACGATATCTCCCATGTCGGTCATGATCTGCTGCGCGGCAAGCGCGATCGCCTGCAGTCCGGACGAACAAAAGCGATTGATCGTCGCCGAGGGCACCTCAACCGGGAATCCCGCGCGCAGCGACGCGAGTCGTGCGACATTGAGCCCCTGCGAGGCTTCCGGCATCGCGCATCCCCAGAAGATGTCGTCGATCGTCGTCGGATCGATGCCGGCCTGCTGCACCGCCGCGCGCATCACCCAGGCGGACAGCTCGGTTGGATGCACGCTCGCGAGCGCGCCGTCCTTCGTCCCCTTGCCCACCGGCGATCGCACGGCGGAGACGATTACTGCTTCTCGAAGTTCAGTCATCGGTGCGCCATCTAGTGTGTGTTACGACTCTTCAGACTTCTCAATTGTCAACCCCCGTCACAATCCCTCCCGAGGAGCTAATTGCGCAGCGGCTTCCCGGTCTTCAGCATATGCTCAATCCGCTGCTGCGTTTCCTTTGTGCCCAGCAATCGCAGAAATGCGTCGCGCTCGAGATCCAGAATGTCCTGCTCTGTCACCTGACGACGTTCGCCGTCGCCCCCCGTGAGCACGTACGCGATCTCGTGCGCCAAACGCACCTCATAATCGGTGATCTGTCCCGCCTCACGCATCGCGAACGCCGCGTAGTACAGGTTCCCCAGCCCCTCGCGACCCAGCGCCGTGATCGTCATCGGTGCCGGCGGCACATAGTCAGGCGCGAGGTCCAGCACACGCGCCTTCGCGTCGGCGATCAGTTGGTCACGGTTCATCGAGATTCGATCCGTCGCTCGCAAGAGACCCATCTTCCGCGCCTCGAGCGCGCTCGTGCTCGTCGTCGCCATCGCGATCAGTTTGAACGCGCGCTTCACCGCCTCGAAGGGATCGGCCTCCTCGTAGGGCGCGAGCTCATTCGTGAATCGGAACAGGAGCTCCTTCGTCCCACCGCCCGCCGGCAGCAAGCCGACGCCCACCTCCACCAATCCCATGTACAACTCGGCGTGTGCCTGGACCTGAGCCGCGTGGAGCGTGAACTCGCAGCCGCCGCCTAACGTCAGGCCAAATGGCGCGACGACCACGGGAAATGGCGCTCTCCTGAGGCTCATCGAGCACGACTGGAACAGTTCGACGGCCGCCTCGAGCTCTTTCCAGCGCCCTTCAGCGGCCATCCGCGTCACCCAAGCGAGGTCGGCGCCGGCGGTGAAGGTCCGCGGATCATCATTACCAATGACTAAACCGGCCAGGTTGTCGCGGCGGACTCGCGCCAACGACTCGCCAAGCATGCGCAGGACACCCTCGCCGAGCGTATTCGCCTTGCTCGTGAACTCGAGGACGGCGACGCCGTCTCCAATGTCGACGAGACTGGCGTCGGCCGACGTCTCGAGCAATCGCCGCCACCGCTTCTGTGACGCAAGATGAATCGTGCCCGGTACCTCTGGAACGCGCGCGTAGCCACCCTCGTTCGTTAGGTAACGTTGCTCGTCTCCGGCTCGCCGATAGAAGCAACCCTCCGCCTTCACGAACATCGGCGGCGTGTCGAGATTTAGCCGGTCAAAACCCTTCTTCACGAAGTCGAGGCCGAGCATGTCCATCTGCTTGAACGGCCCCGCGTCCCACGCGTACCCCCACTCCATCGCGCGGTCGACGCTCACCAAATCGTACGCGATCACAGGCGTCGTCATGAGGACGTAATGGGAGAAGCGCAGCAGATACTCCCGTGCAAAGTCGCCATAACGCCCCTCGAGCTCCCGGATCGCGCCGAATCTCTCGGCTAACGGAAGTCGCGTGACGCGATCGAGCTCGGCGCTCTCCGGCTTTCGCTGCGGCACATAGTTGAGCGTTTGCCAATCGAGCGTCTCGATGTCCTTGCCCACACGTCGGTAGAATCCGGCGCCGCTCTTCTCTCCGGCGCGGCCCGAGCCGACGAGCTCTTTCACCCACGCCGGCATCGCGAACGCCTCTCCCGTCGCCTGACTCAGCCCGTCGGTGACATGGAGCAGCACGTCGATGCCGGTGAGGTCGCCGGTGCGAAACGTCGCCGACTTCGCTCGTCCAAGGAGTGGACCGGTCAGCACGTCCACCTCGTCGATCGTGAAGCCATAGCGCTGCATCATGTCGAGCGCGAGCACCATCCCGTACACGCCGAGCCGGTTGGCGACAAAACCCGGAACGTCTTTCGCCAACACGATGCCCTTTCCGAGCACGCGCTCACTGACACGACGCGCCGCGTCGATTGCCTCACGACGCGTCTCTGGCGTCGGGATAATCTCGAGCAGATGCAGGTAACGGGGCGGATTGAAGAAGTGCATGCCGAGGAAGTTCGACCGGAAGGTCTTCGATCGACCTTCGGTCAACACGCGCATCGGAATGCCCGACGTGGTCGTCGCGATGATCATGTCGTCGTGCAGCATCGGCTCGAGCCGCGCGTACAAGTCGCGCTTCGGAGCGGGCTGTTCGATGATTGCTTCGATGATCAGGTCGCACTCTTCGAGCATCGGCAGATCGTCGTCGGTATTGCCGAGGCGAATCAACGAGGCACGATCGGTATCCATGAACGCGGCCGGCCGCGCTTTCTTTGCCCGCTCGAGGCCCTGCCTAACGATTGCG
>JANWKK010000160.1 GCA_025451425.1 Gemmatimonadaceae bacterium | reverse complement strand
TCCGATGCCGAATCCGTCCATCAAGCCGCTGTTCGTCGCGCTTTTCATGACGCTCATGTTTTCGTCGCTGATCGCAATTCACAAAGACAAGGTGCATCTCGCCGTCGCGCTCGTGATTACCTTCGCCAGCGCGATGACAGCGTCGCTCTATGGCTGGCTCCTCACGCCGCTCGAAGACGAGCACTAGATAACAGGTTCATACCTCCACGATGTCCACTTCAGCAGTCGCTCACGCGCATGGACACTCGGCCCATCCGCCGACCACCACGGGTCTCGATCATCGCAAGATTGCGATCTGGGCGTTCATCGGATCCGAGTGCATGTTGTTCGCTTCTCTGATCTCGACGTACCTGATCTACAAGGGACGCAGTAGAGTCGGACCATTTCCGCACGAGTACTGGTGTCAGACGACGAACGCCACGTCGGCTACTCCGATCGCGGGATGCCCAGCGAGCGCGCTCTTCAAGCCGATTCTGAACATCCCAATCACGTCGCAGTCGACGTTCGTCCTACTGATGTCGTCGCTAGCGATGGTGCTCGCCCTCGCGGCGGTCGAGAACAAGGACAAACCAGGATGGGCAGGACCTGGCTTCGGCGGGCGGTTGCTCGAGTCGTCGAAGCTCTGGTTGCTCGCGACGGCGATTCTCGGCGCTGGATTCCTTTGCTACCAGGCCTACGAGTTCACCTCGTTCGTGCATGAAGGCCTGAACATAAAGACCAATCTCTTCGGATCTTCGTTCTTCACGCTGACCGGATTTCACGGTGCACACGTGACCGCCGGCGTGCTCTGGCTCTTGACCTTGCTCGCGATCGACATGAAGCGCGGCCTCGGACCTCGCGACGCGCTTCTCGTCGACATTTCTGCGCTATACTGGCACTTTGTCGACGTCGTGTGGATCGCGATCTTCACTCTGGTCTACCTCATCCGGTAGCGGCGTCTATGGCTCACGAACCCGCAGAACAAGCCACCAGCGAAACGGCCGCGTCTGCCGAGGCACACGCGGCCGAGGGTGTTGTCCACGAGCATCCGAATTGGGGAACGTACAAGTGGGTTGCACTGATCCTTACGGTGATCACGATCATGGAGGTGTGGGTGTACTACATCCCCGCCTTCGTCGCCTCGCGATTGTTCGTGCCGGCGCTACTCATTATGTCCGCGGTGAAGTTCGCGATCGTCGTACTGTTCTACATGCATCTCAAGTACGATCACAAGCTCTTCCGTGCGCTATTCACGGGCCCGCTGATCATCGCGATGACGACGATTGTTGCGCTTATGTTCCTGTTCGCGAAGCTCATCATTCGTACTGGCTAACGTGTCATCCTGAGGAGAATGCTGCCCGTTCTTCCTCTCCTTCACGCCGGCGCCGCCCTCAGCCCGTGGCGCTTCTCCGTGCATCCAAGCACGGTCATCGGCGTCATTGCACTCGCGGTGCTGTATCGCTGGCGTGCGCGCGTAGGCACGCGTTTGGGTTATGAGCTCGGGAGAACGAAGCCGGCGCTTCTCACCCTCGCACTCGTGACCCTGTTTCTATCGCTCAACGGCTGGCTCCACGACTTGAGCGATTCCTATCTCTTCAGCGCGCACATGGTGCAGCATCTCGTGCTCGCGCTCGTCATTGGGCCAATACTCATCATGGCGACACCGGGATGGATGCTACGTCCCGCGCTCGCATATCGCCCCGTTGCCGCGACGGCGCGCTGGGCGACGAGTCCCTTTCGGACCTTCGCCATCTTCAACGTCGTGATGTGCGCGTGGCACCTGCCGCCGCTGTACAACCTCGCGATGGCGCACCACCCGGTGCACATCGTCCAGCACTTGATGTTCCTGATCGCGGCGGTGCTGATGTGGTGGCCCATCCTCAGTCCGCTGCCCGAGCTCCCGCGGATCGCGTATCCCATGCAGATGCTCTACCTCTTCCTCATGAGCATCCCTATGTCGATCGTCGCGGTGTACATCACATATGCGGACTCGGTGCTCTACCCGGCCTATGCTGTGGCGCCCAGGATCTGGGGAATCTCGCCGATGCAGGACCAGCTCATCGGCGGACTGATCATGTGGATTCCCGGCGGCCTGTTCTTTTTCGCCGTCATCTCGGTCATCTTCTTCAGATGGCAGCAACACGACGGCGATGAGACGGTCGCGGGCGCGCAAGTAGCGGCCGGGCATTTGCCCGTGTCACGGTAGAATCGTCTGAGAGAGACTAGGGCTACGGGCTAGGGGCCAGGGAAACCAACCTAGCCCTTACCTCCCTAGCCCCTGGGCCCCTTGAGGTTTTGAATGAGCACAACTCTCCTACCGCCCACCGAGCAAATCGGAACGGTCGAGGATCGGCCGAAAGCAACGGTCGGTGGACCAAAGCGATCGCGCGAGAGGCTCCTCTCCCTGGACGTGTTTCGCGGCCTCACAGTCGCGGGGATGTTGCTCGTCAATGATCCGGGCACCTGGAGCGCGATCTATCCGCCGCTCGAGCACGCGACATGGAATGGCTGGACGCCAACCGATCTCGTCTTCCCGTTTTTCCTCTTCATCGTTGGCATAACAACTCACCTCTCGCTCAGCTCGCGTCGAGCCCGCGGCGCCGACGAGTCCGATATTCGTCGACAGATTCTGCGGCGTGGCGCCCTGATTTTTCTGCTCGGGTTCCTGCTCAATGGATTCCCGTTTTTCACCTGGGGCGACGTCAGCGGCATCGCCGATCCGAGCTTCATCCATCGTGTCGTCGATCGGCTGTATCACTGGCGAATCATGGGCGTGTTGCAGCGAATCGGCGTGGCGTACTTGTGCGCCGCACTGCTTACGCAGCGTGCGTCGATCAAACGCATCGTCACGACAGTTGGCGCTCTGCTTCTCGGCTATTGGGTGGTGATGGCGGCCCTTCCCGTTCCGGGCACGGGGGGAACGCTCGGCAACTCGCTGCTCGACGTTCCGTCAGGCACTATGGCGGCCTATTGGGACCGCTTCGTTCTTGACTGGAGCCGCTTCGGACTCGGCAATCACATTTGGTCCGGGAGCGTGACTTTCGATCCTGAGGGGTTCCTCTCGACGATACCGGCGATCTGCACCGCGATGCTCGGCGTCCTCGCTGGACGATGGATCGGCACGGAGCGTCCGATCGAGGAACGACTCAACGGGCTCTTCGCGGCGGGTTCCCTCGCGATGACTTTCGGCATGATCTGGAACTGGGGCTTCCCGATCAACAAGAGCATCTGGACGAGCTCTTATGTGATGTTCACGGCGGGCATGGCGGCCGTGTCGATCGCGACCATCATGTGGCTCGTCGATGTGCACGGCATGCGACGGTGGACCAACTTCTTCGTCATCTACGGCACGAACCCGCTCATCGCGTTCATGGGCTCGGGACTGCTCGCGCGGCTGATTTACTCCGTGATTTCCGTGAACTATCACGGGTCGCGAACATCGCTCGAGAACGCGATCTATCAAACGTTGTTCGCGTCGTGGTTGTCTCCTGTGAACGCATCGCTGGCTTTTGCGCTGAGCTTCGTCGGGCTCTGGTACTGCGTTCTGCTCGGCCTGTACCGGCGGAAGATCTTCCTGAAGGTCTAATCGAGCGTTCAATCACCGATACTCGAGTTAGGAGCCATTGCCCCGCGTGAAACCGGAGCGAGTCCGCGCGCGGAGTACATGGAGTCTGGAACACGAGTTGCCAACCTGAGCGTCATGAGCGCGAATCGCACGGTCATCTCGAGTCGTTGGAGCGTGCTCTCGCGCCGCACGCTCCTTTGCGTCTGTGTCGCGAGTTTGGCTATAGCCACCCGCGAGCTACGCGCT
Organism: Gemmatimonadaceae bacterium; assembly: GCA_025451425.1. The sequence goes on along the minus strand of JANWKK010000160.1, from coordinate 3,532 downwards.
TCGCCGACATGCCAACAGGATGTCGTTGTCACGCCGGATTCGTTGCCGACAACGCCGCGCAAGACAACGAGAGCCAAGTCTGTGGCGCGCACGAAACGCAGAACGTCGCGCAGCAACATCAGCCGCGGCGAGATCGCGAGCAGAGCAGCCGTGCTGTCATGGACGTCTCCGCACGGCGTCGAGTCGCTCGAAGGTGACCTGCGGACCGCGCTCACTCAGCACACGCGGGGCGGGCAGTGGGGTGTCATGGTCATCTCCCTCAGTCGCGGCGACACGCTCTTCCGGGAGAGCCCGGATGCGATGATGCAACCGGCGTCGACCATGAAGATGTACACGTCGGTGTTGGCGCTCGATCGATTCGGTCCGGATTACGTGTTCAAGACCGCCGCTCTTCACGACGGCGTGCTGAATCCGGACGGTTTGCTCGCCGGCAATCTCTATTTGCGCGGAAGCGGCGATCCATCGCTTTCGCCGCGATTTTGGGGCACGACGAACCCGATGGACTCGCTCGCGCACCTGATCGTTGCGTCGGGCATACATCGCATACACGGCGACATCGTCGGTGACGCGAGCGCGTTCGATCCACAGCTCGTTCCCGAGGGTTGGCAGTCACGATATCTCGGAGCAGCGTACGCCGCTCGCGTGTCGGCGCTGTCACTGGACGAGAATCTCGTCTGGGTCGTCGTGCAAGCCCAGGACAAGAAGGCGGTCGTGACGCTCGACCCGGCAACGACGACAATTCCGGTGCAGAGCACGGTGCGTGTCGTGGGTGGGAGCGGTGGACGGATCAGCGCCGTTAGGCAGAAGGATGGTTCGATCCTGGTTCGCGGCTCGATCGGTACGAGCGCGCCGCCCCAACGCTATTCGCTCGTCGCCGACGACCCGGCCTCCTTCACGACGGGTGCCCTTCGCGCGGCGCTGGAGAAAGCGGGCGTCAGCGTCGATGGCCGGGTGACGTTGGGCACGACGCCAAGCAGCGCGACAGAGATCGCGTCGATCTCCTCGCCGACCTTGGCGAACATCATCGCCGAGATGAATCGGGAGAGCATCAACCTGTTCGCGGAATTGCTATTCCGCGATGCGGCCCATGCAGCAACGCCCGACCAAGTGGGCTCGGCGCAGACAGGCCTCGCGACGCTGCGTTCGCTACTCTCGAGCAAAGTCGCGGCGCGTCCGGAGGATGTTCAGGTCTCCGACGGCAGTGGGCTTTCAGTACTCGACCGCGTGACACCTCGCTCGATGGTGGAACTGCTCTCGTTTGCGCACCAGGCGCCGTGGGGCGCAACTTTCCATGCGTCGCTGCCGCTGGAGGGTGAGTCGGGCACCCTGCGGCATCGCGCGCGGCACACGCCGGCGCGAGGAAATCTCCACGCCAAGACCGGCACGACGAACACGGTCGCGTCGTTAGGTGGCTACGTCACCGCGAAGAACGGCGAGATCCTCGCGTTCTCATTCATCTACAACGGGAGCGACCGTTGGAACGCGAAGTTGGCGATGGATCAGATGGGCGCGACGCTAGCCGAATTCGTGCGCTGACTTGTCATCCTGAGCGAAGCGAAGGATCTAGTCTCCCTTGCTAGTAGGCGAGCTTCTAACAAAGAGAGTAGATCGTTCGTCGCTGACGCTCCTCAGGATGACAAACCGATCAAGACTGCTTGATTCGAATCCCTCGCTTTCCGAGCTCCTCGACGTACCGAGCCGGCGGAACGCACTCGTCGGGTGTATGGACCCCGGCTGGCTTCACCTCGCCGCGGACTTGCATCATACCCGTGATCGACAGCGAGTAGCCCGTCGTGCGCATCATCGCGCTGACGTGGTGCTTCTCGTCGTAGCGGTCGATGAGCTCAAAGGTAACAGTCTTCGGCGAGCCACCCTTCGTGCCGCTCACGACGACTCGCAAGGCAACCAGGTCCTTCCCTTCGGGTTTCGTTAGGCGCGGACCGACGATCGCCATGAACGCCTCACGCGGTACGATCTTCAGGCCTTTGACATCTACCGGGTCGAGGTCGAGCAACCCCAGTTCGCGAATCGCCTCCATCCGCTCGGCGTGCCCCGGATACCGCAGCGTCTTGTACTCCATCTCCGGAATCTGGCCCTCGTAGCGGAATGCCATCGTCGAGAGGCCGCCCGCCGTGTGAAATGCTTCGAGCGTTCCGACACCATTACCGAAGCTCACCGGCTCGAGCTCGGAGAGTGCTCGCACTTGCGTGCGCTTTCCATTTCGCAGCACCCACGAGAGCGTCGTGTAGTAGTCGAGCACGCCCTCGAGCGAGTAGACGATCTGGTAATTCAACGGCGGCTGCGGCTCCTGCGGCAACCCGCCAACGTAAATCCGAACCGAGCGAATGTTGTCGAGCTGACGAATGCCGTACTCGGCGAGAATGTTCACCATTCCTGGCGCCAGCCCACTGTCGGGCACGACCGTGATGTTCTTGCGACGCGCCTCCCCGTCGAGCGTCTTTTGTTCGCTCACGATTTCTGTATTGCCGCCCAGATCGGTGAAGTGCACACCAGCGTCGACGGCGAGCCGCGCCATGTCGAAGTTGAAGTAGTAGGGAATGGCGCTCATCACCGCGTCGCATTCGCGCATCAAGCCGCGGACCCCGTCTTCGTCGCGCACATCGAGCGGCGTCGGAAGCAAGCGACGACCAGAGTGTGGCGCGAGAAAGCCGGGCAGATGGCTGATCTTCAGATCAGCGAGTCGAACCTGTTCGACTTCTTTATCCTGCAACAAATCGTAGGCACAAGCGCAGCCTTGAAGACCGGCGCCGAGAACGAGCATCCGCATTCAAAAACGTCTCCCAAATAGTGAAAAAGCCGTAAGGCTACGAAGAAACTAAACACCACAGTACGCTCACGGCAGCCGACTAAGGTGCTCGATCCATACGCTGGGAATGGAACTTGAGACCGCGTCGTAAGGGAAAGCCTGTCGTTATCTTCGAGCCGGGACGGCCGTGAGAAGCACATGAGTGAACCAGCTCTCGCGAACAACGACGATTGGCGCCGCCATCTCATCGAGGACATGCGCGGCATACGGCGTGTGCTCGAGGAGACGCGACGCATCGCCGTGCTCGGCATCAAGATCGAAGAATCTGGGGCTCCCGCATTCTACGTTCCCGAATACGTGCAACACGCCGGATTCGAGATCGTACCGGTGCCGGTGTACTACCCGGACTGCACGGAGATTCTCGGCGAGAAGGTCTATCGAACCGTCGCGGAGGTTCCGGGCCCAATCGATATGGTGAATGTATTTCGCCGACCGCACCGGATTCCCGCGCACGTCGACGACATCATTCGAAAGCGACCAAAATCAGTCTGGTTTCAGCTCGGCATTCGCAACGACGATGCAGCCGAGCAACTCGCGCGCGCCGGGATCGACGTCGTTCAGGACCGCTGCTTGATGGTGGAGCTGCAACATATCGGGAAGTAACCTGAGTGTCATCCCGAGGAGTGAAACGACGAGGGATCTGCACTTGGTCAACAAGAAGTGCAGATCCCTCGCTTCGCTCGGATGACATTCTACTGCAGTACG
>JANWKK010000159.1 GCA_025451425.1 Gemmatimonadaceae bacterium | reverse complement strand
CATTAACGCCCTCCTCAGCCTGTCCGTTCTGTGCGATGAGGAGTAGCCGGTCGCGCAGGTGAAGGCTCGCGCGCGGCACTTTGGTCGAAATGCGCCGGCGTAGATCGAGCGGCGCGAAAGTGTTCGCGTGAGTGAGCAACGTTTCAGCTCGGCCGAGAAAGAGGACGCCGCCGTCGTTGAGCGCGAAGTGAAAACGCGTGAGAATGCGTGACTGCGTTTCGGCGTTGAAGTACATCAACGTGTTGCGACACACGAGCAGGTCGACGCGCGAGATCGGCGCATCCTGAATCAGATCATGCTTTCCGAAGATCACGTTGCGGCGGAGATCCTTGCGGAAGGCGTAGCTGCTATTGACGGGCTCGAAGTAGGTCGCGAGCAACTCCTGCGGAACGCCGGCGATCTCACGCGCGTCGTACGTTGCCTGACGAGCGCACACCAGCGCTTCTTCGTCGATGTCGGTCGCGTAGATCTTGACCCGGTCCTTGTATCCTTGCGCACCCATCGCTTCAGCTAGGATCATTGCAAGGGTGTACGCCTCCTCGCCGCTGGCACAGCCGCCGCTCCAAACGCGAATCGATGAATCATCGGGCTTGCGCTCGAGAATCATCGGGATGACATGCTCGGCCAGGAACTCCCACGCTCCGGCGTCACGGAAGAACCCCGTGACGTTGATGAGGATGGTATTGAAAAGAGCCTCAAATTCCTCCGGATGTACCTCGAGATAGTCGACGTAATCCGCATATTCGCCCGCGCCGATCGCGATCATCCGCTTCTGAATGCGTCGCTCGAGGCTCGCCGGCTTGTAGCCGGCGAAGTCAAAGCCGCGACTGCGCTTCAGGTAGTCGATCAGAGCTCTGAGGCCGGCGGGCGTGCGCGATGACATTCGGCGCTTGGGCTCGAGTCAGGAGGCGGACATCGCAATATGAGCCGCGCGCCAGCACGTTGGTAGGCGTGCGTCAGTTGTGGCCAGCGTTGTCCGAGAGCCGTTCGGCCACCACACCAGGACGGTCCTCGGCATTCCCGATGCGCGACAAATTGTGCGCCGAGGATTCCGCTTCTTCGCGTGCGTCTGACTGCACGATTTCTTCGGCGACCGGTGATCGCTTCGCAAGTTTCTCGAGCAAGGACGGTAGGCGCTCCAACTTCACTACATAGTCGACGTCCACATGGTCGATGGCACTCTGCGGCATCGAAGAGAACATGGCGTCGTCTGGATCCTGAGCGACCGCGATGCCACCGCCGCGCTTGATTGCGAGAAGACCGGTGGTCCCATCGTCGAGGTTACCAGTCAGCACGACGCCGATGACGCTCGGGCCGTATGCGAGAGCAGCGCTTCGAAACATCGGATCGACTGCGGGCCGGTTGCCCTTTTCACGCGGCCCGCGATGCAATCGCATTTGATCTCGGAAAACGAGCAGATGATGATCGGGCGGCGCAACATAAATGTGACCTTCTTCAATTGCTAGATAGTCCGCCGCCTGGGCCGGCTCGAGCGAGCCGGCGCGCTGGAGTATGCGCGCGAGCGCGCTCGTCCTTGTTGGCGGAAAATGAATGGTGACGAAGACAGCCGCTGGTATGTCGCCAGGCAGGTCATGCACCAACTTCGTTAGGGATTCGACGCCGCCCGCGGATGCGCCGATGACGATGATATGTCGCGGAGCCATAGGCCAGCCAGGTTATTGGGCCGAGCGTGCACGACCGTTAGCCGCGTGAGAAGTGCGCCGCAATTCGCGTGCTTCGCAATTTCGCACGCGATGGCGACAGACCGGGCGTCCGCAGATGCCAGGCGTACATCCTGCACGAGTTGGCTGACTTCGACAGGCATCGCATCGACTGCGTGCCTCAAGGGTTAGCCGATGGAGTGCGGGATGCCGGTTCGAGAATTCATCGATAGTATGGGCACGGAGTGGCGCGCTTGGGAGATCACGCCTGATGCGATTTCACCGCCTACCCGCGGCGAAGACTATCTGGCCGACTGCTATCAGCTCGGTTGGGTCGTGATGGAGACGAAGCGGGGCGACCGACGAGTGCGCCTGTGCCCGATTCCGCGTGACTGGCAACGCCTCTCCGACCACGCGCTCGAGGAGTTGCTGCGCCATGGCGAGGTGCTCCCGGCACGCACAGCATCGGGGCGAGAGCCCATCGCTGACATGGCAGTCGTGCGGAGCTTCCGATACCCGGGCGGCCGTGTGTGGACCGCGTCGGTTACGCCGCATCCAACCAAGAGCGACGCACGCGTTCTGCGGTTTTCCGCTGGCGCCCGCTCTATCGACGTTTCTGACTGGCCGAGCGACTGGGCGGATCTGCCTGACGAGCAGCTCATTGTCATTTTACGCCGCGCCGCGCCGCGGGGCGCGCTGCCGGCGACGCGCGAGGAACGCCGTCGGTGGGACGACCGCCAAGCGTGAAGCCGGTCGCGGGCTGCGGTTGCGGGGGCTGGTTAGAGAGCTTTAAACATCCCTTCCGCGCCCCATACCGCTCGTCGCGCTTCCCGTTCCTCGGTCAACGCTGCTCTTCGTAGAAGGCGTGGACGCATTCGTCGATGGCGAGGGCGACAAGTGCAACTCGGTCGCTCGACGTCAGCCTGGATTCTTCGAGGATGCGCGACAACGTCGATCGGATTTCGGTGAGCGTCTCGTGCGCCGAGAGTCCACGGGCATGTGCCTCTCGACACAGCCGTGCCGCTGCACGTGCGAGCTCCTCGGGCGCCCCGCGGCCGGCGAGAAACTCGCGAACGGTCGCGCTTAGGCGATCGCACGCCTCACCAGAGAAGTTGCGGGTCTGCGCGGACTGAACGAATGAACTAGTGGAATCGAAGTGTTCTGGCATTACGGCGCTCCTCGCCGCCTCGCGTCGGCCGCCGAAGGTCGGGCATCACGGTGGTATTCGTGCGCGCGCCTGTCGCCAGATTCGTTCCACTCGTCGTTGGTCGTGGTTGGTAGCAGGCGGCTGACGTCTGGTGACTCGATTCCGAGTCACCAGACGCCAGACCAATCACCGATGACTAACCGCTCTTCGAGGCGACGAGGGCGGCAAGGCGGCTCTCAAAGGCGCCACGCGTGCTGCATTCGATGGGCGTGGAGCCGCTGCCAGGGGCGATCGCCGTCGCGCTGAAGGCCGTCCGAATGATGGAGCGACCAACCACCGAGGTGTCGATGAGCGTTCCGAAGCGGAGAGTAATCTCGTAATTCGACGCGATGTCGCCCGTCATCGTCGAGCCACATTCGAGCCAGCGCGACATCCGCTCACCCGCGAAGCTCGAGTGCGCATGGATGTATTGCGTGGCGATCATGCGTTGTGCGGGGTCGGCGCCTTGAAGCGGTACACCGAAGCCGGCGTAGGTTTGCAACAGCGCCGGCCACGCTCGCGATGCGGGGACCGTGAGCGTGTCAGAGGACAAGTACTGCTCGCGCGTCATCAACAGGTCGAAACGCCCGCCAGGTGAGTCGACGATGATGTGCTGTTGGGCGTAAGTCCCTGAAGTAGACGTCGCACATCCGAATGCGAAGCTCAGCGCGAGCGCGACGACGGAGAATCGGCTTCGAGCAACGAAGGAAATCATGGTTGTCGTCACTGATGAGTAATCTTCGAACCGTCACTTACAAGCGGAAAAGATAAGTCAGTTTCACGAAGAAGCTGTCGCTGGTGCGGTCGAGCGAGCGAAAGCGCAAAGCATCTGGCTCCGTGAGTGTGCTCCCGTAGCCGGCGAAGAGAACGGTGCCAGGACTCGGCTGATACGAGAATAGCCAATCGGCACGTAATCGATTGCTCGCGAAGGCCGCCGCCGGCTGGAACGACCCGTCAGCCTGGCGGAGCAGGATCGGCGCGAAGGTGCGTGTCTCGTCGCGAAGAGCCGCCTGCTTTGACGAATCATACTCGCCGACGATGCGAACGAATATCGCGCGCGAGAGCTGGTATTCCACCTTCAGCCGCGGGATGCGTCCAATCTGCACCGTCGATTGATCGCTTCGCCTAACGAATCCCTGGAGGAGGTAGGTGCCGTCGACGCGGAGCTGTTTCGTCGGCCGCCAGGCCATGGTCCAGCTCTCATACAGAATGTTGGCCTGGGCCCACTCGAAGAAGTTCTCGTCTTGCCCGAAGATGAGGAGGAAACTCGACGAGAAGGTGTTCCAGGTTGGCGTGCTGAAGTTGACAACGTAATCGCGGTTGGGAATGCGTGGCACTCCCGTGAATTTCACGGTATCGGTACGTCCGTTGAGCGCTTGTACATAGTAGTAGTTCGCGTAGAGCGCGGTGTCGAAGCCGAAGGTCTCCCAGTACACCGAGGCGCCGACCTGCCAGCCGCCCCGAAGCGCCGCGCCCGTCGAGAAGTGAAATTTCTTTTCGATCGCGTCGCCGTGATCGAATAGGTTGGCATACTGCCAGGTGAAATCGTTGAACTGATCGAAGGTGAAGCTCTCCACCAACGCGCCCGGACGCCCATACCAGGTGAATTGCTGGTCCTCTCCGATATGCGCAACGTTCGCGCGGCTGATGAAGCCGCTCGCGGCAACGAAGCGATCGCTGATGCCGCTGAACACATAACGAGAGCTGTATGATCGGCCGGTGCGGCTCAGTGTCGCGTTCCAGAGCGGAGCGTCGGCAGTGACGTCCGTGGCGGCGGTGTGTGTCCGGCTGCCCGCGAGCTGCGTCTGGAGGCTCCAGACCTTCGCGAACACGAGTCGTGAATCGATATCGGCGACGTGGTTCGAGTTTGCCCCGTCGATCTTGTCAGTGTACGTGAGGCCGAGACGCGACGCTGGACCGAAACCCCTCTGCAATCGCAAGATGTTGAACACGGGATGGTCGAGGCCCGATATCGATGACGAGCGATCGTCAACGGCAGAGAGAAATGCGATGTCAGTTCCGCCGCCCTTCCCCGTGAGCTTCGCTGCCGATACCGGTTGCACGATGCGGCGAGTGTAGATCAGCTGATTGGGCGTGTTGAACTGCTCGATGCCATCCAGAAAGAAAGGCCGCTTCTCGGCGAAATAGAGCGACGAACGCGGATCGAACACGAATTGCCCTGCATCTGCTTCGATCTGTGAGAAGTCCGGGTGAAAGGTGCTGTTGAGTGTGAGGTTCTCCGTCGCGCCCCAGCGAAGGTTTCCGCCGACGATAGGCCGCTCCGCGGCGTACTGCCAGCCCTCGCCAGCCGTCGCGGCGCCTAACGTGTGCTGCGTGATCTCGGGATTGATGTCGAGGACAAGCCCGCGATGTAGATCAGTGAGGCCGTCGATCGTGCCCGATTGCGCGAGGAAGGAGGCGCCAGCACGATCCGTCGGCGTCCATGTTTGCTCGTGTCCGGAATGCTGCACCTCACGCACGACTTGAAGCCGCCAACTCTGCACGTCGGCCGCCTGAAAACGCAGCGACTTGAACGGAATCCGAATCTCGACTTCGTAGCCGAAGTCCGTCAGGCGGCCTTTCGATTGGTACACGAAATCCGCACTCAGGTCGGGGGCCTCTCGGCCGGCGGACGAAACGATGAATCCTGACGACCGGTTTACGCCTTGCTCGACGATCGTGCCATCCATCTGCGCGCCTAACGGATTCACGCCGAAGACGAGCGCTTGACGTCCGTCACCGAAGGTGCCGAGGAGAATCTGGATCTGGTCATCGGTCGAGATCTTGTCTCGATCGGCGAGGGTCGCGCGGACAGCGGCCGGTCCGCCATGCGGCTCGTATGCCCGAATCCCGAAATAAATCGCCGTCGGCGAGTACCAAACGAGCACCTCGGTCGAGTCCTCGGCCGGAAGGCCGTCCTTGGGCGAGAATTCGGAGAAGCCGGTGAGGCGCACCGCAGCGGACCACACGGGTTCGTCGAGCACGCCGTCGATGCGCACGTCGGACTCGAGGCGCGGCACGCGCGCGTGAATGGCGTGCGCGCGGCCGCTATAGGTCGCGGCGGGAGCCGCCGGCGTACCGGTGAGCGTCTGGAAGAGACCGAGGAGAGGAATGAGCACGGCGGTCGAAGTTCAAACGGGGAGTGGCAAGTAGCAAGTAGCAAGTGGCGCGTGGCGGGTGGCGCGTGGCGGGTGGCGCGTGGCGGGGTAAAATCACGTATCCGTAGCTGCGTTACCTGCCGCTCGCCGCTTGCCCACTCGCCACTCGCCACTCCCATGTCAGAGCACTTCCGTCGGCTTGAGCGGATGTATCACGCGGCCCCGATCAACGAGTACTTCCAGCCGAAGCTGCACATTCCCGAGGCGGGAGTGGCCGAGTTGAGTCTCGCGATTCGGCCTGATTTTCATCATGCCGCCCACGCGGCGCACGGGGCGGTCTATTTCAAGGCGTTGGACGACGCCACGTTCTTCGCCGCGAATTCGCTCGTGGATGATGTTTTCGTTCTCACGGTGTTATTCAATCTCTACCTCACGCGACCAGTGAGTGAAGGCGAGGTCACAGCGCGCGGGCGCGTGGTGTCGCGATCGAAGCGGTTGTATCTCGCGGAAGGCGTGATGCAGGACTCGCGAGGGCGAGAGATTGCACGCGGAAGCGGCGCGTTCATGCCGAGCACGATCGCATTAGCGGATCTCAAGGACTACCGCTAGCTCGCCAGCGATAGACACGTTGTAGTTGGAACGTAACGCGAGCCGTGCTCGCGTCAGGTCTTTGAAGCGTTAGGCGGAGGCGTCGTTTCTCGTACGCGAGCCTCCGCGGTGGGTACCCACCTGTCGCCGCGATGGACGAGCTGATAGGCGCGCTCGAATCGCAGGGATTCGCTGCCGTGGCCCGTGGGTGTGTCGAATTTCTGTACCGCGAGATACACCTCGACCGAGTCGACACCACGCGCGAGGACGTCTGAGAAGCGCACGACATACCCGGGGCCGCGCGACGCGCACTGGGGTGTCTTTCGTGAGGCGGTAATCGCCGGCTCGCAGGTACCTTGAATCACGCCGCGGTCACGCAAGCCGACTTCGACGGTGCCGGGAAGCCGGCCATCCTCCGCCATTCCTCCAGCGCGGGGAAGAACACGACGATCGAGCAGCAGCGTGAGTGCCGGATCATTCAGCTCGAATGCGCTACCGAGCGCGGCCTGATAGACCGAGACGCGTGTGTCGGGCTGCAGCGATGCGACGCGTAATCCGTGTCCGCGCACGTAGTGGTCGTCGTCGCCAGGTGCACAGGCAACGAGCATCGACGCGAGCAGCGTCGGAAGAGCGAGTGAGCGAAGAGAGAGAGTCATCTAATCGGGAGCCCACGCGTGTCAGAGTGCGCTCACCGATAATGACGCTGAATGCGGCCTCGCCGTCAAACGGTGGTTGGTGGTTGGTCGTTGGCGATTGGTAGAAACGGAAAGCCGGCGAGCAGTACGGCTCGCCGGCTGTTGAGTCCAATCACCAACAACCAATCACTCACTGCAAATTATTTCGCGTCGCGACCACAACCGTTCCGCCAGTCGCGCGCATCGTGAGATTCACGGGCACGTCGGCAGCGCGTCGATAGGCAACTTCCTGCTCGCGACGGCGACGGTCGAGCTCTTGTGGACTGAGCGTTCTGTTGGAGCTGGGATAGACCCCGCCCGGATGGCCAGTCGTCGCAACGTCGTTCCCGACCTCCTCGATCTCGACGTCGTCGAGCCACACCTGTCCCGATCCGCTGAGCAGGAACCCATATGTCATGCCGATGGCATCGCGCGGAACGTCGAGCACGATCTCCTGACGCGTCCAATCATTGGTGAGCATGAGCGGACGATTCTGCATATAGTCCGAGGTCTCCACGACACCCCCACCATCGGCGCGCATGAAGAGCACGGCGGTTCCTTCGTTGACACCAATGGTTTTGAGATATCCGGATAGTCGCACGCGTTTGCCTCGATAGGCATCGGCGCGAATGCTTTGCGCGAGCATGGCCGAGCCGCGCGGCGACTCGGTGTTCGCTTTGATGGTCGCCCCTGCGAAGCCCTGGCCGCCATCGCGACGCGCGCCGTCGGTGCGGACCGTATAATCGCCCGAGCCGTCAGTCACCGCCTGCCATCCAGCGGGAACTTGAGCGTACACTGCCATCGGCGCGACCAGCGCCGCCGCGATCGTGAGCTGTCGGATCTGCAGCATTTGCAAAACTCCTCTGAGTGTCATGCCGGATTAGACGCCCGCATTTCGTCGATGGTTTCAGTTTCGCGTGTGTGGATTTTGTGAACATCGTCACGATCGCACGCATGCCTAACGATATCGGCCTAGCGATGCTGCCTGCACGTCCGCACCTGTCGGCAACTCGTCACGGCGCGCGAGCCGATTCGCACCGCAGATGCTCCTCAGCGAGACCGTCCCATATGTGAACAGCGTATCCCAAGAACGAGAAAAAGCCCGCCGGGCGGACACCCGACGGGCTTTTTGCCCTGCTCGAGATCGATGACGGATCACCGACCGTTAGGCGCTCCCAGGTTCCGGCCGTCACGACCAGCGGCACGGCCATCTCGACGCTCGCCCGCGTGCTGTTTCCACTGCGCGACGTTCGCGTCGAATTGCTTCAGTTGATCGGGCGTGAGGATGGAACGCATCGCCGCGACCTGTCGCTCACGCTGCTGCTCCATCTGCGGCCGGAGCGCCTGCATCTGCGCCCGCGCCGCCGCCGTGTCGCCGCGCTGCCGAGCCGCGCGTGCGTCGGCCATCGCCTTCCGGAACTGCTCGTTGGCAGGGTTGTTCTTCTCACCCTCGCGCATCGTCTTCAGCTTGGCTTTCTGATCGACGGTGAGGTTGATGCCCTTCAGCAAGCCTTCACCGGGTCCACGACGCATCCCGCGTCCTTCGTGCTCGACCCGCTGGGGCTGCTGCGTCGACTGCGCCGAAGCGACCCCGACGGTTCCCAGGGAAAGGGCCAGGCCGAGCGCCATGGCCATTGTTGTCTTCCGCATGCTT
>JANWKK010000158.1 GCA_025451425.1 Gemmatimonadaceae bacterium | reverse complement strand
GATCGAGAAGAACCCGATCAGGATGAGTCCAAGCAGCTTTCCCGCGAGTAGCGGTCCGATCTCCTGCACGCCGCGGAAGTACCTCAACAGCCGAAACACAACGCCGAAGATGAACGCCCAGAAGAGAACGCCGAATATGCCGAGGACAAGCCAGCGTGCCGTTCGACCACGCTCACCGGCGAGCGCGCGCGACTTTGCCGTTAGGTACTTCGGCAGCAATAAATGAAGAAGTCCCGGGTTCGGTACGTCGACTGGCTCCGTGTCCGCTGTGCCCGCCATGCTCAACTCACTACGCATTGAGAACTGCGACCAGTTCGCGGGCCGCATTTTCGCCGGTGAGCTTGAGGAAGATATGCTCGAGGCCAATTGCTCCTGCTTCCGCGTCGCGACGCAACTCGTCCATCGTTCCGCACGCGCGAATCTTCCCGCCCTGAATGATCCCGATGCGATCGCAGAGCGCCTCCGCGACCTCGAGCGTATGCGTCGACATCATGATCGTGTGTCCGCGGCGCGTGTACTCGCGAAACAGGTCCTTGAGAATCCTTGCTGCTTTTGGATCGAGACCGACCATCGGCTCGTCGACGACGATCACTTCGGGGCGATGAACGAAAGCACTCGAGATGATCAGCTTCTGCCGCATGCCGTGGCTGTAGCTCTCGACCAACTCGTCGCGCCACTCCTCGAGATCGAACAGGGCGAGCAGTTCGCGCGCGCGGTGCTCGATCTTCGGTCCACTCTGATCGTATAGCCCGGCGACGAAACGCAGGAACTCGGCGCCGGTCAGTTTCTCATATATAAAAGGCCGATCCGGGATGAAGCCGAGCTTGGACTTCGCGACGGCGGGCGAGGCGACGATGTCGATGCCGGCGATCTCGACGCGCCCCGCAGTAGGGCGCAGAATGCCGGCGATCATACGCAGCGTCGTCGTCTTCCCGGCGCCGTTAGGCCCCAGGAATCCGAACAGCTCACCGCGAGGAACCGAGAGGTCGATGCTATCGACGGCGGTGAAGGAGCCGTAGCGCTTGGAGAGGGACGAGAGCCGGATCATGTGAGGGGCGATGGGCTAGGGAGTAGCGGCCTAGGGGCACGAGCCGGATCGTTCACCCTAGCCCCTGGCCCCACGCTCTAGCCCCTCAGCACGTTGAGCTTCAGTCTCCCCATAAGACGAATCATCTCTGCCTGGCGTCCCAATCCGCCGACAGTGAAGCGTAAGTGCGCCGCGTCTGCCGGAAACTCACCGAAGGTGGGATCGACCGACACCCAGTCGCGCAGGAAGATCTCCGGCCAGGCGTGGTAGTAGAATTTGCCGTCGATGTAGGCGAGGCCGGCATCGACACGTGCGGGGATCCCAGCGGCGCGCGCCAGCGCGACGAACAGCTGCGCGTGCTCATTGCAATCGCCGCCGCGTGCACGCAGCACCTGAAGTGCGCTCGGAATACCAAAAGTGATACGCTTCGTGAGCGAATCGTAAACCCACTGATTGATTCGCTCGGCGACAACGCGAGGATCCCGCTGCCCGCCGCTGAGTCGCCTTGCGAGACGCACGATGTCCGGATGATTACTCTGCACGAGTGGCTCGGCCATCGTGAGCTCGGGCATCATCTTCCGCCCGCCGTCGGGCAGCGCGTACCCAGCAACCAGCGCCTCCGGCAGCTCGCGGGTCACCAGCAGCGTGTCGCCGTGCATTCGCTGGCGAGGGCTCGTCAGATCGAAGCCGCGCAAGTCGGCGTTGCCTAACGTGACGCGAAGTGAGGTGATACTTGAATCGAGACGTCGATTCGCGCCGATCGCCGTCGTCTCGAGCATGTCACGATCCTCTGAGATCGGCGCGGCACCTTTTGCACTCGCGAGCCGCCAGTTCTCGAAGGCGACCTCGTACGGGAGACGTCGCAGCTCGAAACCAAGCTGCGACGTTTGGACGACGCGTCCTTGCTCGTCGATCCAACCGCTGAAGCCCGCAGCGCCCGCACCAGTGTCGGTAACGACTCGGTACGCGCGGAGCGTATCCGGCTGCACGCCACGCCAACTCCCGGTCGCTCGATCGAGCGCGGAGCTGTCGTCGACGACGAAACTTGATTCGGCCGCGATGTTCAGTGAGACCTCGCGCGGGGTGAGGCCAACCGGATCGAACACGGGGAGCTTGTACGTATGACCGACCTTCGGCTGTTCACCCAGCGCGACCGCGAGAGGAAGCAACGTTGGCAGAAGGATCGGCCCGGAGAGCTTGATTCGCTGCGTGTCCACCGGAACGTCACTGCCCGTGGCGAGCATGAGAATGAGCAAACTGTCATTGAGCACGCGGCCCCGAGCAATGATTGGTCCGGCGTCGCCCTCGAAGGTGACCACGAATGCTTTCGTGCGCAGGGCACGCGTGAGCACGACGTGCGTGCGCGCAGACGCGCGATGCGTGCGACCGCCTACCGGCAGATCGGCGACGAGATAGTCATCGACCGAGATGGTCGTCGTCGCCGTATCGATCGTCGACGACGCAAAGCCGATTTGCCGGCTCCCTTGCATCACCGCGTAATAGACGGCACCGGGAGAAACGCGTAGCGCCGCTTCCGCGAGACGCTCGGTATTCGGCCGGAAATATTCGCGCCTAACGAGAAAACCGAGGCCGCCAACCCACAGGAGCAGCACGAGCAGGGCAGTCAGCGCTCGCGGCTTCGTGAAACGGCGACGCGCGATCATAGTCCGCTGCGCGCGAGCGCGGCCGAGAGAGCCCGCTCTTCCTCAGCGGTCTCGGCGACGAGCGTGATAGTCTCGGGGTACCGTGCCCCGAGAAGATGCTGAGCAATCACGCCCAGCATGATTTTGGCGCTCTCGTCGACCTCGAGGTTCCCGGCGCCAAGGCCGAACGGGGGAATCGCGACGTGCTTGATCTGCCAGGATTCGACGCGCTGAAATGCACTCACCAGCGCGCGCCGCACGGAGTCCGACGTCACGCGCTCGGTGCGGCTCATCACAACGGCGCTTACGAGAAGCTGTGCGGACAGTGCTCCCGCGCCTGTGACGACGGCTGCACCGACCGGCAGCGGCTCCTGAAGACGAATCTGGTCGTGCAATTGCGTCCCCGCGGCGAGCTCGAGCCGCCGGAGCAGCGGCGTCGTCGCACCGAGATCTTCGTTCACCGGCCGGACGATTGCCTCTCCGTCGAAGAACGCGAGATCATCGATGCAGACTCGGATCACCGTCGTTGGGCTTCTCGAGCTCTCTGGTATGCGGCGGTGGCTTCAGCCGGCCGCCCTAGCTTGTCGAGGACGATTCCCACGCCCTTCAGGGCACGGTAATTCGTCGGCTGGAGCTTTGCCGCCTCTTCGTACGATGCCAACGCGAGCTTGCTCTGGTCGGTCTGGTTGTACGCTTCGCCGAGGTAATAGTGCCCCTGCGGGTTGGAGGGATCGCGCTCCACGGCACGTTGCAACGGTTCGATCGCCTCGCGCCAACGCGCCTTCTTACAGAACAACATGCCGAGGTTGAACAGGACTTCGGCGCTGTCTGCGTCGATCTTCGTCGCGCGCCGCAGGTCGGTTTCGGCCTGTTCGTAGCGCTGCAGCGACATCTGCACCGCCGCTCGGTCGCAAAGCAGCGAAATGTCGTCGGGCTGCGCGTCGATCGCTCGTCCGAGCTCACCAACCGCGCCGATCAAATCGCCATTTTGCCCGAGAACGCCCGCCAGCCCGCGCCGAGCGGAGACGTCGTCCGGATGACGCGTGATGTAGGCGCGGTACGCGCTCGCCGCTTCCCTGAGATCGCCGTTTCTCGCGAGCTCGGCAGCGCGGGCGAGCGGGTTAGCGTCTCGTTCCACGTGAGCGACGGGCGCCTTGATCGGTACGTCAGCGAGTGGCGCGGCAATCGACGGGCTCGTTCGCTCGATCTCTAACGATGTCTGCTCGTCGGACTGCTGCACGCTCTCCGGCTCACTTATCTGCTCGGACTGTCCCGGCAGGTTCTTCGACTGCTTCATCTTCACGCCAAGGCCAAAGAAGTCTCGCCGTTGATCCAATCGAGGTACTTGCCTAACCCTGCCGCAACCGGCAACGCGAGCAGCTCCGGCACTTTGTACGGGTGCAGCTCTCCAAATGCGTTCTGCAATGACTCGAGGCGCGCGGAGCGCGTTTTGAGGAGCACCACGACCTCGCTCTCGTCAGCGATCTTGCTTTGCCAGCGATAAAGCGACCGGGAACGCGGCAGCAGCGTGCCGCACGCGATGAGGCGTCGCTCGAGCAAAGTTCGTACGAGTTTCACAGCCTCATCTTCGGAGGCGACGGTCGTGAGAACGACGATGGCGTCGGTGTGCACTGGGTTGTTGGCGACGGGTGGTTGGTGATTCGTGAAATCTACCAACGCTCGCACAGCGGCCGGACGGCAACCACCAACCACCAACAATCCCTTCCCTTGTCTCGATCGCATCCGCGCCACAGCTTTCCCTGGTTATGGCAGAAGACGCACTGATCATTCGCGGCGCGCGCGAGCACAATCTTCGGAACATCGACGTCAGGATCCCGCGCGATCGGCTGACCGTGATCACCGGCCTGTCCGGTTCGGGAAAGTCCTCGCTCGCGTTCGATACGATCTACGCAGAGGGTCAGCGCCGATACGTCGAGTCGCTGTCGGCGTACGCGCGCCAGTTCCTCGGGCTGATGGAAAAGCCCGACGTCGACTCGATCGAAGGGCTGTCGCCGGCGATCTCCATCGAACAGAAAACCGCAGGTCACAATCCGCGATCGACGGTTGGAACCGTCACCGAGATCTACGATTACTTGCGTCTGCTGTACGCCCGTGTTGGAACGCCTCATTGCCCCAATTGCGGGCGACCGGTTCAGCGGCAGAGCGCCGGCCAGATTGCGGACATCATTCTCACATGGCCACCGGGCGCACGCATCGAGGTCAGAGCGCCGCTCGTTCAGGGTCGGAAGGGAGAGTTCCGTGAGCTTTTTGAGACAGTTCGCAAGCAAGGATTCATTCGAGCCTACGTCGATGGCGACCTGATCGAAGTCTCTGATCCGCCAAAGCTCAATCGCCGGCAGAATCACACGATCGAGGTCGTGGTCGACCGGCTTGTAGTTCGCGCCGAAGATCGCGGACGACTTGCGGACTCACTGGAGACTGCGCTCAAGCTCGCAGATGGACTCGTGCAAGTGAGCCGAGCCGACGATGAGCACGTCGAGCTGTTTTCAGAGCGGTACGGTTGTCCGACGTGCGGCATCTCGCTGCCGGAGCTGGAGCCGCGTCACTTCTCTTTCAATTCGCCGTTTGGCGCCTGTCCCGCATGTGGAGGATTGGGCACTCGGCGTCGCGTGAGCGAGGAGCTCATCCTTGGGGATCCGCGCATCTCGATTTTGGAGGGCGTAATCATTCCGTGGGGTGAGCCTCAGGGCTACCTGCGCAAGATCGTACTGCCGGCGATTGCGCGAGCCCTCAAGTTCGATCTCAATGCGCCCTGGGGGGAGCTGCCGAAGAGCGTGCGCGACACGATCCTCGGCGGCGACGGCGGCAAGAAAAAGGGCGAGTTCGAGTGGGAGGGCGTCCTCGCCAACATCGAGCGTCGTTATGCAGAGACGGACTCGGATACCGTCCGCGCCGAGCTCGAGGCCTATATGGTCGCCGTGCCGTGCGCCGAGTGTGGCGGACGCCGGCTCAAGCGCGAAGCGCTCGCGGTAACCGTGGCTGACCGAAACATCGGTGAGCTGACCGAGCTTCCAGTCACCGAGGCGCTGGAGTTCTTCGAGAAGGTGCCGGTACGCGGCAACGGACGACCAGGCATCGATCCCGAGATCGCCGGTCCGATTCTCAAGGAAGTGCGAGAGCGGCTTCGCTTCCTCGTCGACGTCGGGTTGGATTACCTGACGTTAGGCAGAGCGGCCGAATCGCTGTCCGGCGGCGAAGCGCAACGCATTCGTCTTGCCACGCAAATCGGTTCGCGGCTGGTCGGTGTATTGTACATCCTCGACGAGCCCTCTATTGGATTACATCAGCGCGACAATGCGCGATTGATAGCCACCCTCGAGCAACTTCGGGATCTCGGGAATACTGTCATCGTCGTCGAGCACGACGAGGAAACGATGCGCGCCGCGGATTACATCATCGACCTCGGCCCGGGAGCGGGGAAGCACGGTGGAGAAGTGATCGCTGTCGGGACCATCCGCGACATCACCCAGAACTCGAGCTCGATCACGGGCAAGTATCTGAGCGGCGAGATGGAGATTCGGACCCCGAGCGGTCGGCGCTCGGTCGATGCGCGGCGGGTGATCCGTGTCGAAGGCGCGCGCGAGCACAACTTGCAAAACCTCGACGTCGAGGTGCCGTTAGGCGTGTTCGTTGCTGTCACGGGCGTCTCCGGCTCGGGCAAGTCGACGTTGATCGAAGACATCCTCCACCGATCGCTGGCGCGTCATTTCTATCGCGCGCGGGTGATTCCCGGCGCGCACCGGCGCATCACGGGACTCGAGCATATCGACAAGGTCATCGACATCGATCAGAGCCCGATTGGTAGAACGCCGAGATCGAATCCGGCGACTTACACGGGACTCTTCACGCCGATCCGTGAGCTGTTCGCCGAATTGCCGGAAGCGAAGATTCGCGGCTACGGTCCGGGCCGATTCTCCTTCAATGTGAAGGGCGGGCGATGCGAGGCGTGTCAGGGCGACGGCCTCGTGAAGATCGAGATGCACTTTCTGCCCGACGTCTACGTCCCGTGCGAGGTCTGCAAGGGAAAGCGGTACAATAGAGAGACACTCGAGGTGCGATTCCGCGGAAAAAGCATCGCGGATGTCTTGGAGCTCACGGTCGAGGACGCGCTGCACTTTTTCGAGAATCAGCCGCGGATTCGCCAAAAGTTAGAGACGGTGAACGACGTCGGCCTCGGCTACATCCACCTTGGCCAGAGCGCGACGACGCTCTCGGGCGGCGAGGCGCAACGGGTCAAGCTCGCGACCGAGCTGTCGAAGCGCGACACCGGCCGAACGCTCTACATCCTCGACGAGCCAACGACTGGACTACACTTCGAGGATGTGCGGCTCTTGCTCGATGTGTTGCATCGACTCGTGGATCGCGGGAACACGGTGCTTGTGATCGAACACAATCTCGATGTGATCAAGACGGCCGACTGGATCATCGACCTCGGGCCGGAGGGCGGGACGCGCGGCGGCACGGTTGTCGCCGCGGGGACGCCGGAAGAAGTCGCGGAAATCGAGGAGAGTCATACGGGGATTTACCTCAAGCCGTTGCTCGAGCGGAAGCGGCAGTCAAGGCGAGAACTTTCGGCCATCGGGTAACGCTTACCAGTGCACTCAGGATGACAGAGCTGAACCATGGTTAGCCTTCTCGATATCATCGGCCCAGTGATGGTCGGTCCCTCCAGCTCGCATACGGCTGGAGCCTGCCGCATTGGATTACTCGCGCGCTGTCTGGTCGGCGGCACGCCCGAGCGGGCGCGCATCGAGCTTCACGGCTCGTTTGCGCGAACGGGCGAAGGTCATGGTACGGACAAAGCGATCGTTGGCGGGCTGATGGGCTTTCGGCCGGACGATGAGCGTTTACGAACATCACTCGAGATCGCCGAGCGCGAAGGGCTCGACTACCGATTCGAGAAGACGAAGCTCGGCGAAGAGGGTGTGGTGCATCCGAATACAGCGCGGATCTCGGTCGAACGCGGCGATCGCAAGTCGGTGATGGTCGGATCCTCGCTAGGTGCTGGCCGCGTGGTCGTCACCGAGATCGACGGCTATCCCGTCGAGGTGACGGGCAATTATCACACGATCGTGCTCGTCGCCGAGGACATTCCCGGATCGGTTGCCCGGATCGCCGGCATTCTCGCCGACCATCACATCAACATTGCGACGCTGCGCCTAACGAGAAAAGAGCGCGGCGGCGATGCCTTCATGGTCATCGAGACCGACGACGTCCCGGACGAGAGGGTGAGAGATGAGATCCGCGAGCTGTCGTGGGTAAAGTGGGCGTTCCGGTTGGATAAGGTTTCGGCATGAAGAAGCCAGGTGCTCGGTGCTTGGTGCTGGGTGCGAGGGAACGACGGAAAAGCACTAGCACCTAGCACCTATCACCTAGCACCTTTGAGTCATGTATCGCTCACTCCAGGAAGCCGTCCGCGACGCCGAGGCGCAGTGGAAGAGCCTCGGGCAGCTCGCCCTCGAAACGGAGTCGCGCGACCAAGGGCGCCCCGTCGCGGAGATTCGCGCTGCCCTCGGCCGCGCGCTCGAGGTGATGCGCGGCGCGATTGCTCAGGGGCTCACCGGTGAGCTCCGTTCCGCGAGTGGTCTCGTCGGCGGGGACGCGGCAAAGTTGCATACGCATGCCATGGGCCCGCTCGCCGATACCCCCTTTCGCGACATCCTCTCCCGCGCGCTTGCGGTGCAGGAAGTGAACGCTGCCATGGGAGTGATCGTCGCCGCGCCGACAGCAGGAGGCGCCGGCGTTCTGCCCGCGGTGCTCACTGGACTCGCCGACGCGCGCAAACTAGGCGACGAGCAGCTCATCGACGCACTCGCAACGGCAGGATTGATCGGAGCGGTAGTTGCGGAGCGCGCGTCGCTGTCGGGCGCCGAGGGCGGTTGTCAGGCGGAGACTGGAGCAGCAGCGGCGATGGCCGCCGGCGCCGCGACCGAGATGCTCGGCGGAACTCCGACGCAGGTCGTACACGCCGTCGCGCTAGCACAGCAGGGTACCCTCGGCCTCGTGTGCGATCCGCTCGGCGGCTTGGTGGAGTTGCCATGCGTGTTCCGCAATGCGACGGGTGCCGCGATCGCCCTCGCTGCGATCGAGATGGCGCTTGCCGGAATCACGTTCGCGATTCCAGCAGACGAAGTCATTGACACGATGGGCGAGATCGGGCGCGAGATGGACGTTCGCTACCGCGAGACCGCGGGCGGCGGACTCGCGGCGACACCGACGGGTCGTCGATTGGCGCGCGAACGCCTGGTGCAGATCAAATCGCGCGGCGCGTGAAGTGGGACGCGGGCCGTGCTCGCGACTGTCCGAAGCCGCGGTCTGACAGTATTTTGCGCTCACACCCGGGGCCCGTACCCCGGGCCGCGCGACGCGCCTGAAGAAACTGTCCGGCCCCAAACACCCGTAGGGCATCTCACGTACCTCAAACCAGGTCAAGCGATGGTCAGCAAGGAAGACATCGAAGGCTTCCTCGATCGCATCAGCGCTGAAGGCGCGAGTTATCGCGAGGTGGAGCCCGGACTGTGGATCGTCAAACCCGGCGGCGAGCTGGATTTTGCGATCGTCGTGAACTACACGCCGCCGGTCGTCTTGATGCGTGTGAAGGTGATGTCATTACCGACAAACGAGAACGATCTGGCCACACTCAGCCGCCGGCTTCTCGAACTAAACGCGACGGACTTGGTCCACGGGTCGTATGGCATCGAGGAAGACTCGATCGTCATGACGGAGGCGCTCGAGCTCGCGCACCTCGATTACGAGGAGTTTCAAGCCGCGTTCGAGAGCATCAGCCTTGCTCTCGCGTCGCATTTGCGCGAGCTCGGCACCTATCGGCAGGCACACTGAGGCCAATCGACCATGGGACTCTTCGATAGACTGTCGACGCTGCTGCGGTCGAACATCAATGATTTGATCTCTCGGGCCGAAGATCCCGAGAAGATGCTCAGCCAAATACTTGTCGACATGCGGTCGCAACTCGCCAAGGCGAAGCAGCAGGTCGCGACGGCGATCGCCGACGAGAAGCGCCTGCGCGACCAGGCCGACGGCGAGTATCGTCAGGCGGCGGATTGGCAAAAGCGCGCGATGCTCGCGCTGCAGGAGAATCGCGAGGACCTCGCCAAGCAAGCGCTCATTCGCGAGGGCGAGCACACATCGCATGCGCAGCAGCTCGAGCAGACGTGGGAAGCACATCGCCTTGAGACGGAAAAGCTGAAGAACTCGCTCCGCGATCTGAACGACAAGATCGAGGAAGCGAAGCGGAAGAAGAATTTGCTCGTCGCTCGCCAGCGACGCGCGCAGGCGCAGAAGCGCATCGCCGAGACGATGTCGTCGCTGTCCGAAAAGTCAGCGTTCGAGGCATTCGCGCGCATGGAAGAGCGAATCGAGCAGAGCGAGCGACAATTGAAGGCGTCGGTCGAGATCGACGAAGAGTTCTCCGGGGACACGCTCGCCAATCAGTTCAAGCAACTCGAGCGCGGCGCCACGTCGACGACCGTCGACATGCGGTTGATCGAGCTGAAGCAGAAGATGGGAATGCTTCCACCGGCCGCGCCCGCGCAGGCCCCGCGGCAGATCGGCGGCGGTAACGCCAAACACGACGAAGAAACGGTGCACGCCGAAATCGACGAGGACATCGAGAGCGAGAAGAAGAGAAGTTGAGCAACGATTCAGCACGACGGTTCAAATTCGCGCCAATTCTGACGGCCACGGTCCTCACGGTTCTGGGACTGTGGCTGTTTGCCAGGGTTGCGCAAGTTCTCATCCTGCTGTTCATCGGCGTGTTGCTGTCGCTGTATCTGCGCGCCGTCGCCGGATGGTTCGAACGGCGGTGGCATTTTCCCGAACGGCTCGCGTTCCTGACGTCGCTCCTGCTGAGTCTCGCCGGCGTCGTCGCGATCTTCTACATTCTCGTGCCGCCGGTGATCTCGCAGACCCAGGCGCTGATCAAGGTGCTGCCGAACTACATCACCGGTTGGGAGGATAGCCTCGATCGCACGATCAGCCGCGTGCCGGCGCTCCGCGAATTCTGGCCGCCGGGCCAGCACAAGATCCTCGGCGCCGTCTACAGTGAGGTCTCGGGCACCTTCGCGACCATACCGACACGAGTACTGAGTGTCGTCCAGGGCGCGATTAGCATCTTCTCGATCTCGGTCATCGCCATCTACCTGTCGCTCCATCCCGCGCTGTATCGCGAGTGGCTCATCGCGCTCTTTCCGCCGATCCATCGCGACCTCGTGCGCGACCTGCTGAGCGATCTCGGCGACACGCTGCGCTCATACATCGTCGGACAGCTCCTCGTCATGGCGTTTCTCGCGGCGCTGACCGCGATCTTTCTCTACATCCTCAATGTCCCGTTCGCGCTGACGTTCGGGATGTTTACTGGCCTCGTCGCGATTATACCGTTCTTCGGCACGCTGTTGTCGACAACGCTGCCCGCGCTCTTCGTGCTCAACTCGCCGAATGGCGGCTTCCGCGCGCTCGCT
>JANWKK010000157.1 GCA_025451425.1 Gemmatimonadaceae bacterium | reverse complement strand
GCTCGTCGAGAGTGACCCGACTTCACCATGTCCGGTTAAGCAAGAGAGCTCGTGCGAACGCCGCGCTCTCGGGTTGCATCCCACCATCCTCGACGGTACTCCGACTCATGCCCAACGCTCATCCAGCGCGCCCAGTGTTGATCTGTGTCATCCTGCTCACACTCGGCGCTTGCAGCCAAAACGATCCGACCACTCCGACGCCGCCAGCCGACCAGATTCAATTCACGGGCGCGCAGATCAGCTCTCTCGACAGCACTGGGCGCGTGTTGGAGCAGAACAACTCGTCCGATCCTACCGTCAAGGCGCTGGTCGATTCTACGCTGCTGGTATTGACCTCGGGCATCGTCGCCAAGCGGCTGGCCGTTACGACGGATCTGACGTCGGCACCGCTCTACTTCGTCGGGGTGCATCGCGTCTACACCGGGTCGGCGTCATCTTCGACATGGACGGTCGTTGGCATGGACGATCCGTCGCACTTGACGAGCATCGTCGAAGTGGGTGGCTTCTCGCCATCCAATACAGAATCGATCAGCGGCGCCCTCAGTGATGTCCTGAACGGGCTGCTGCTCTCGGTCGCCGCGGGTGGTTCAGTGACGGAACGGTTTGCGTCCTCCGGTTCCGCGAGTATTTCCTCAACGGCTGCGGGCACGGCCTGTCCGAATTTCCCAGCGACGCCGAATGTCACCTGCACCTTGGAAACGATGCATGTGAGTTTTACGCTAGCCGGTTCGAGTGCTTTAGCGAACAGTGGACGGCATGCGAGCGTATCGGATGTCGATGTCCCGGCGATGCGGCTGACTTACGTTACCCCATAACGATACCCGTCGGTCGGAGTGCAGTCGCGTTCCAGTGGTTCATCAGTAGGCTCTCAAGGGCAATACTTGCCAGGCGGACGTGACGAACGCACCTTGGAACCATGACGCTGTATGGGCAGTTCTGTCCCGTCGCGTTGGGCGCGGAGATCTTCGCCCAGCGTTGGACGCCGCTCATCCTGCGCGAGCTCCTCATGGGTGCACGGAGCTTCAGCGAGATCCAACGCGGCGTTCCGAGGATTTCGAAAAATCTCCTCGCTCAGCGTTTGGAGTCGCTGCGCAGAAGTGGGATCATCGAACAGTTGCAGGATGAAGCTGAGCGCAAGCACCTCTATCGCTTGACCGGCGCCGGGCGCGCGCTCGGTCCGGTGATCGACGCGCTTGGAATCTGGGGTTACAACTGGGCGAGCAAGGACCTCGAGGACGACCACCTCGATCCCGACTTCCTCATGTGGACGCTCCGCCGAATGGTGCGCGTGGATGCCATTCCCGATGAGCGAATCGTCATCGCGTTCCATTTCCGAAAGCACGACGATCGCGTCTTCTGGCTCGTCTTGCGGCGACCCGAGGTGGATCTGTGCCTCGAGGACCCCGGCTACGACGTAAACCTCGAGGTCGAGGCCACCGTCGTGGCACTCGCCCACGTGTGTCTTGGGCGCCTCGATCTGCTCCATGCGGTGAGGGCCGGAGACATCGAGGTGCACGGCGCGCCCCGATACCGCTCGGCGTTGTCGAGTTGGCTCGGCGTGACGCGGTTCGTCGCCCTCGCCAGCAACGCTTCAAACCCGCGATGAACGCCTAACGGTTCACTTTTTGGGCTTTCCGTTCCACCGCGTCTCCCGCACTGTGTCCATCGAGTGAACGAATACCATGGTCGGGAGGCCGAAATGTGGAGAAAACGCAGGGTCGTAAGTGCCGCGGTCGTCGTCGCGTTAGTCGCGGGTTGCACGGAAAGCTCGACAACGACGGCGAGACCGCTTGCGGCGAGTCGCGCTGACCTCGAGAGCACGCACGGCGCCCGAGTAAGCGTCAGGGATTACAGCCCCGAGATTCCGATCGCGTATTACAATCTCTCGCTGCAGTTCACCAAGCAGACCGCCGGATTCACTCCGCCCGTGCAAGCGCGCGCCTTCGGGTACATGGGCCTGGCGCTCTATGAGGCGCTCGTCGGCGGTATGCCGGATCACCGCTCGGTCGCCGGTCAGCTGAACGGTATCGGGCCACTCCCGGAACCGACCGGTGCCCCATATCAGTGGCCATTGGTCGCCAACGCCGCACTGGCGGAGGTGATGCGTGGGCTATGGGGCGACAAGACAAATCGCGCCGCCGACAACATCGCAGCTCTGGACGCGCTCGAGGCGAGTTTCGCGTCGCAGTACGGCGCCGACGTGCCGCCCGGCTTGGCAATGCTGTCGATCAATTTCGGCCACGCAGTCGGCGCTGCGGTGTTCGCGACGTCGCAGGACGATGGCGGCAACCAAAGCTACCTGACCAACTTCCCGACGTCGTACATCCCGCCGCAGGGGCCAGGACTGTGGGTACCGACCGCGCCTGGGCAACTGGCGCAGCAGCCGTTCTGGGGGACGACGGTAAAGACGTTGGCGCTCTCCGGACCGGCTGTCTGCGACCCTGGCCCTCCGCCAACCTACTCGGAGCAGCCGGGTTCCGCCTTCTACAGCGAGGCCGCGCTCGACTCTGATCTTTCGTCCACGCTAACGCCCGAGCAGACCACGATGCCCTCTACTGGGCCGACGGTCCGGGGACGATCGGCGGTCCGGGTCACTCGATGGCGATGGTCGGGGAAGTCCTGTCCCAGCGCGGGGCGACCCTTGCCGACGCCGCGGAGGCATACGCGCGCGCGGGCATTGCGGACGCCGACGCGCTCACTTCCATCTGGTGGGTGAAGTTCCACTACAACCTGCTTCGCCCTGTCACGTACATCCAGCGGGTCATCGATCCCACCTGGCACACGCTGCTCCCGACGCCGCCCTTCCCGGAGTACGTCTCCGCGCATTCTGGCCAGTCGGCTGCAGTGTTGACGACGCTCGAAGCCTTGTTCGGCACGAACGTTCCTTTCGTCGACCACGCCCATGACGCGGACGGCTTCGCGCCGCGCTCTTTCGACCACATCTTTGCCGCTGCTGAGGAAGCAGGGATGTCGCGGCTGTACGCCGGCATTCACTTTCGCTCGGGCAACCTCAACGGGCGGGCGTTAGGCACCTGTGTCGCGGCGAAAGTAGACGCGTTGAACTGGCGCAGCTGACGACGACTCAACGCGGCTTCATTACAACGACTCACGGCGATCCTGCTCGCCGTGAGTCGTTCGTTTCAACGCCCCGACGCCCGCGCCTCGAGCGCGTGCAGGGCGTCCTGCATTTCTCGCATGATTTCCTGCTCCGCGAGTGCGGTCCGGAGCTGCTCCGCGGAGGCACGCGCCGCCTCCGCATTCGTGCGCGCTTGTTCGGCGATCTCCAGCGCGGCTTCCGCTTCGCGACGAGTTGCTTCCAATATCGCCCGCGTGTCCTCAGCGTCGGTGCGCCCAAATTCCGAGCGCTCACGGTGCGTCTCCGCCGTGGCCCGCGCCTCCTCAGCGCTTGCGCGCTGCTCTTCAGCCCTGAAGCGCTCCGTCTCGGCGGTCAGTCGCTCGATTCGGCTGAGTCGCGCCGCTCTTCGGCGACCAGGCGCTCCTCCTCCGCCGCCGTTCGTGGAGCGTGCTCGTCGTGGTTCGCTGAAGAGTCACGTCTCATGACACCTCGCGGCGCCCAAGCGTTACGTCGTGACCTGGCTGTCGATCCCGTCGTGGATGGTTCGCAAACGCTGAACAACCAATCCGGACAGAGACAGCGATGTATATCGCTGTTCCGGTTCCTCGCGAGAACGCCACACCCAGTCCGACTCGCACGTCGCCTCGGCCTCGAACACGCTTTCGCTCACTGCCGTCGCGCTGAGCGTCAGCTCGCGTGCGCGCTCGAATTGCTGATGAATCGTTGGCGCCACGGTCCCGCGCCAGAGAATGATGAGCAACTCGCCCTCAGCGGTGTCACGGCGATTCCGTAGCCAGGCGACGGTGAGGGCGCAGGGTCCGATCTGAATGATGCACCGATCGGGCGAGCGCCGTACGCTCTGCTTGCGATCGAATGCGGTGCCGAACGAGGCCTCGGCGTCGTCGGCGAGACAATCCCCAAGTCGCGCAAACTCTCGTGCGCAAGCGCTCAGCCCGCGGAGCGTACCGAGGAAGGGTTGCTGCGAGTATGGTTGCTCAGACATTGGATCGGCTTGCGAAGGTCCGCTGGCGACGCGTGCGGCTGTCGCTCACGATTGCAAGCGCTTGACGTTTTCTGCCGCTGGCCCTTTCTGCCCATCGACGACATCGAATTCGACGGGCTCGCCTTCATTGAGGGACTTGTAGCCATTCCCCTCGATCGCGGAATGATGTACGAAACAATCCTTCTGGCCATCGGCGCGGGTAATGAAGCCGAACCCTTTCGTCTCGTTGAACCACTTCACGGTACCGGTCGTTCGCATATCCTAAACTCCTGAGGCCTATTGTGCGGCGGTCGGTGCCTGTTGGAAGCCAACTGCAGGCGAACCGACATCATCGTGGCGTGTCACCGCCCGCAGGCGCGGCGTTCGCCGATCGGCAGCGGGTGCAAAAAAGAAAGGCCTGCTCGCATTTGGCAGGCCCCTGAATCTGTCGGAACTTGTCCACGCCCTGGCGGCGTGTATCGCTAAACCGGAGTATAGCACGCGGCCATGAGGGGCGCAATCTCCGCGCCACGAGCGTCCGAGGGTTCGGACGCGCGGTTGCGATCGCACCGGCTGACAGTAGGTTGTCTTGGGAGACCCACTGGCCACCAACGTTTAGATCGTACTAAACGCGGGGCCTCCGGGCGCCTGACACCGGAGCTAAGCGTGAAGGGACTACTGCTCTATCCGGAATTCCCCGCGAGTTCATTCTGGAGCTATCGGCACATCATGCCGATGATCGGCGCCAAGGCCGCCTTTCCGCCGCTCGGTCTACTGACCTTTGCCGCGCTGATGCCGACGTCGTGGTCGTTCGAGCTGCTCGACCTGAACGTCAGGAAACCTGACGACGACGAGTTGCGGATGCGAGTTGCCGAAGCGGATGCGGTCTTCGTCGGTGCGATGTCCGTCCAGAAGCGATCCCTCGTCTCACTCCTCGACGGGCCCGCGCGCGGTCTCGACACGCCGTGGGTGCTCGGTGGTCCGTACCCGTCGAGCTATCGCGATCACATACTCAACCCGCGCACGCAGTCGGATGAAATACTCCACCGTGGGCTCGATCTGCTCGTCTGGGGTGAGGGAGGACAATGGGTCGACGCGATCGATCGCATTCTTCAGAGCGAGCGGCGCCGACACACGGATGATCCACCGCTGTTGTTGATTCCGCCGGCGATCGCGGCGCAGGAGCCGGGCTCGCGCAAGGCACTTAACGACCGCACGATCTTCAAAGCGCTCGATGACGTCCCGCCGCCTCGCTGGGACCTCATTGAGCTCCG
>JANWKK010000156.1 GCA_025451425.1 Gemmatimonadaceae bacterium | reverse complement strand
GTCGGATAGAAAATGTCGCCGTGCATCGCGGCGACGTACGGCAGTCCTCCCATCAGATAGGGATTCCAGAGCGGAAATCCGTGCCCGGCCTTGAGCGACGCGGCAGCGAACTCGCGAAATGGATAGCCAGCCTTGAACTGATCGCTGCTGGAGTTGATCAGGAAGCCGCCACCGAGCGCGGGAAACCCGAGCGCCAGTGTGCACAGCGCGAAGACGAGAGAAGCCCATGCACCGGCGAATCGCGGTGTCCACTGCTCTTTCCGCCGCGGCGGTTCTGCGGGCGTCGTTGTTCGGCGTTGGCTCTTATTGTTCACGAGGTCGTCGTCGTAAGGCGTCGGATGTCAGGAAGAGCGCTCCGGGCGCAATCTCCAGAACGGTGAGCCATAGTCGTGATGTCACGGCCAACACTGCGGCTTGCGCTGGATCGGCGAGGTGCGCTGCCGGGAGGAGTGCGACCATCGCCAGCTCGCGGACGCCGAAGCCGGACGGGACGAAGAGAACAAGGTAACCGACCAGGTACGATAGCGCGTAGACGGCGATATAAGCTGTCAGCGGTCCGTCAGAGGTTCCGATGACTCCCCGTGAGAAAGTCGCGAAGGCAGCACCGTACGTGATCCAGGCAATGACGTTGCCGATGATCGAAACGACGATTGCCATGGCCGGAAATGGGCCGATCCTGAAGTTCCGGCCGGTCAACCGGCCAAGCATTTGAATGAGAGCTGGTAGCGCGCGTGGGAGCGCCGCGAGTACGGCGGCACCGAGGACGACGAACACAATCGCGAGCGCGCGACCACCGGGAATCCCAGGAAGGTCCAGCAACGGCCAGCCGAGGACAAAAACGACGACGAATCCGGCGACGAGATTGACGACGACGTTGAGAATTGACGAACCTGTCGCGGCAATGGGCGAGACGTTTTCTTTTTCCGCCATCACCGCCATCGCGCCGATTTGCCACAACTTTCCCGGGATGTAACGACCGAGATTCGATACCGTCCAAATCCGCGCAGCGTTGACGAAATCCAGGCGCGAGCCCCAGATGCGCAGCACTTCCCGCCATGTCTCGAGGAGCACGCAATAGGTCGAGAGAAAGATGACGCCGGAAATGGCGATCCAACCCCAACTCGGGTGGACTCGTTCGAGCGCCGAGGAGGAGCTGCTCCACTGGTGGCGCAGTGCGCGGACCGCGAACACCACGATTGCAACGACCAGCGCCGCCTGCACGGCGCGAAACACATAACGAGTAATCTTGTCCGTGCTCACGGAACGCGGCTGGTTTTCGGGGTCGTGCGGCTTGCGGCGTGAAGGGTAATGGCGTCGCGATAGATAGCGGAATACTTGCTGGCAACGGCGTCCGGCGCGAACACGCGCAGCGCCGCGCGCCGTCCAGCTTTGGCGAGTGCAAGTCCTCGTTCGGGGTCGTCAAGGAGACCGTCGATCGCTTTTGCGAGGGCTGCCTGATCCAGATCACGCACGAGTACACCGGTCGACCCATCCTCGACGATGTCGCTGAGACCGCCCGAATCGAAGGCAACGACCGGCGTCTCGCACAGCTGGGCTTCGACAGCAACGAGACCCAGTCCTTCGTCTCGCGACGGGACGACGAGTGCAGCGGCACGACGGTAAAACGGGACTAGCTTGTCCTGCGGCAGCGCGCCGTGCCAGACGATCCGTTCCCCCAAGCCTAACGACACGGCGAGCCCGCGCAACGACTCGGCGTCGGCGCCGTCGCCGACGATGTCGAGCGTGGTCTGATGCTGCAGCAGGGCGAACGCGCGTAGGAGCAGCTCGACGCCTTTCTGCGCGTTCAGTCGCCCCACGTAGAGAAGTCGGTTGCGTTCTCGGCCAGGACCGGGCGTGAACAGGCTCGTAGCGGCAGGCATCGGTGCTACGATTGGCGGCCGCTCTGCCGGCGCGATGGTATGCGCCTGCTCGGAGAGCCAGCGCGACACGCTGGTGGACGCGTCGGAGCTGCCTATGACCCAGCGAAACGTCGATCGCGCGGCCTTCGTGGAGCGAGCGAGGCGCACGTCGCTACCGTGCATCGTCGTCACGAGAGGCAAGGGCGACAATCGCTTCATGGCAGCGGCAAGCACACCGCTCGGGAACCACCAGTGCGCGTGTAAGAGTGCAGGACGACGTCGCAGCTGCTCTCGAAGCGCGCGGCCGAAGCCGGCACCAAGCAAAGAAACCAGCGCGACGCGGGCCTGCCATGAGGAGCGAACCTGCTCTGCCATCGTCCCGGTGTAGGCCAGCGTCTCGAACGAAGCCGGCGCGTAGCGAAAGCGGATGACGTCGATTCCGTCTACTTGCTCGCGACGGGCCAAGCCTGCCGCGTGAGGAGTCAGGACGGCGACGCAAACGTTACGCTCGCCTAACGCGCGCGCGAGCCGGAGGATGAAGGAGCCAGCGGCGTCTCCGGACCAGCGTGGAAAGGCGTGCGTGAGGAACAGAACACTCAGCGCGGCCGGATCAGCGGGCCGGGCGCTCGTCATCCGCGCGCTGCTGCTCGTCCATGCGACGTTGAAGCTCGCGGAGCTGTGCTCGCTGAGCCGCGATCTGCTCGCCGAGTAATCCGGCGGCAATGAAAACGCTGCCGAGGAGAAAGCAGGTTTGAATGATCGACCACACCCAGCGCTGACCGACGCCGTAGATCCAGAGTCGAGCGATGGCGAAAAGACCGGCGAGCACGCCGAAACCGAAAACGCCAAAGCCGAGGATCGCGAAAAGCAATAGAGGCTTTTGCCCGAAGCGCAGCTCGAACCACACCGACAGCATGTCGAGCACGCCGATCGGAATGCGATGCCAGGTTCCGAACTTCGATCGGCCGGCATGTCTCGGATAGAGCGGCACCGGGACTTCAGCAACTGTGAAACCTTGCGCCGCGGCGATGACCACCATGTAGCGGTGCCAATCCGGGCGGACTGGCAGGCCCTCCATGATTTCTCGTCGGTAAGCCTTCACACTGTTCAAGTCTTTCACTTTTACGTCGAACAGCAGGCGGCTGAGGCGGTTGTACACGCCGGAGACGAGCGCCTTTTCGTACTTCCCTTCCTTGAAGCCGGTGACCATGTCCGCTTCGTCGGAGAGAATCGGCTCGACGAGCCGCGGAATGTCCTCGGGCTTGAAATGCAGGTCGGCCGGATAGAAGTCGAACACGCGGCCGCGAGCGTGCAAATAGCCAGTGCGCAGTGCGTCGGCAATGCCGCGGCGGCTGCGGTGGCGCGCGAGTTTCAGGAACGGGTAGCGGCGAGCGAGCTGCTGCAGGATGGCCCAGCTGTCATCTGACGAGCCATCGTCGATGACCACGACTTCGAATGAGACGCTAGGCGTCGCTCGAAAGATCGCGTCCGCCTGCTCCATGAAGAGCGGAAGGTTCTCCGCCTCGTCTTTAGCGGGGACGAGAACGGAAACGTCGACGGGTTGCGGGTTGCGGGGTGCGGGTTGCGGGTTGACGGCAGCGCTCATGATGCCCTGCTCGATAGTCGAACTCACACACGCTTCCGCATTCGGGCCGAAAGAACGCCCAGCTGGTCTCGGTACTTGGCGACGGTGCGTCTGGCGATCTGGACGCCGCCCTCTTTGAGGATATTCACGATCGCCTGATCAGTGAGCGGGTGTTTGGGATCTTCCTCGGAAACGAGCTTCTCGATCTGCGCCTTGATGCCGCGCGCGGAGACATCTTCACCGGCGGTGGTCGAGAGGCCGGACGAGAAGAAAAATTTCAGAGGCAAAACGCCGCGCGGCGTTTGCACATATTTCTCGTTCGTGACGCGGCTGACGGTGGACTCGTGCATGTTGATGACTTCGGCGACTTCGCGTAGCGTGAGCGGCTTGAGGTACTGCACGCCCTTCTCGAAGAAGTCACGCTGCCGGTCGACGATGTAGTTCATGACTTTTAACATCGTCTGGCGCCGCTGCTCGATGGCCTGGATCATCCAGTTCGCCGAGTTGAGCTTGTTCGAAATGAACTCCTTGCTCTCCCCTTCGAACTTTTTCTTGTCGCGGGCGATCTCCTGGTAGGCCTTGCTGAGCTTCAGCCGCGGGAGGTTGGCGTCGTTCAGGAAAACGTGATATCGCCCATCGATTTTCTCGACAATCAAGTCAGGGATGATGTAATTGTCGCTTGCACTGCTGTACATCAACCCGGGCTTCGGATCGAGCTTCTTGATCTCGTCGGCGGCTCGTTGGACATCGGCGGGACTGATGCCGAAGCGCTTCGAGATCTCGCTCCACCGGTGATTGATCAACTCATCGAAGCAATCGCGAACGAGACGGTACGGCACCGATTGCTCGAGTCCCGCCTCGCGAAGCTGAAGCATCAAGCATTCGCGAAGGTCCCGCGCACCGACGCCCGGCGGATCGAGACTCTGAATGACGCCGAGCATTTGCTCGACTTCGGGGAGCGCGTATGTCGGCAGGTCCTCGAGGTCGGGATTGAGCTCTTCGGCGACTTTCGTGACAGTTTCGTTGATGCTAATCAGGATATCGCTCAGCGGGCACGCGAGATAGCCGTCCTCGTTGATGTTCCCGATGAATTCCTCGGCTAGGAGTTGCTGGCGGGCAGACAACTCCAGCAGTGTGATCTGATCCCGCAGGTGATCGGAGAGGTCCCGCGTGTCGACGGTGACGGGCTCGTAGTATTCTCGCTCTTCGTGCTCCTCGCGGCGGCCGCCGGCGTCGAAGCCGTCGAGCAGAATCTCCTCCCAATCGATCTCGTCGTTGCCTTTGTCCTCTTCGGTGGCGGCCTCGGTTTCGGGGGTCTCCTCCTCCTCTTCTTCCTCTTCCTCCATCTCCACCATCTCGAGGAAGGGATTGTTCAAGAGCTCCTGCTTGAGATGCTGCTGTAAGTCCAGCAGCGGCATATAGAGCAGATCCATCGCCTGATACAGGCGTGGATTGATCTTGAGTTCCTGCTTGAGCTGCGTGCTTTGCTGGAGACCAGCTTTCATTGTACTTCGCGTCCTCCGTGATCATTGAACGGCGGCGGATTCGGCGGCGTTATAGGAGCGGCCGGACCCGTGTCGGGGCCGTCGTCGTGCCCACGTCCATTGCCGTCGTCGCTGGAGAAGCGAGCGCGCAGTCGTGCGGTCAGGGTTGGGCCGAGATAGATGTCTGCGACAGTGTCGTCAAAGACTAGCTCGCGAACCGTCCCCGAAACCTTGACCTGACCATCAAACATGATGTACGCGCGATCGACAATGTCCAGGGTTTGCTCCACGTTATGGTCGCTGATCAGCACACCGATTCCACGATGCCGCAGATTGGCGACGATGCTCTGAATATCATGCACGGCAATTGGATCGACGCCGGCAAACGGCTCGTCCAACATCATGAACTTCGGGCGGGAAACGAGCGCTCGCGTGATCTCGAGTCGTCGTCGTTCGCCGCCGGACAGAGCGAATGCCTTGCTCTGTCGAAGGTGCTTGATGCTCAGTTCGTCCAGCAGCGTTTCGAGACGTGTTCGTCGCTCGGCAGAAGAGATGGGCAACGTCTCGAGGATCGCCAGGATGTTGTCCTCCACCGAGAGCTTTCGAAAGATGGAGGGCTCCTGGGAAAGATAGCCGACTCCGCGTCGCGCTCGCTTGTACATCGGCATGGTCGTGATATCCTCGCCGTCCATGCTGATGCGTCCGGCAAAGGGCTGGATGAGCCCCACGATCATGTAGAACGTGGTGGTCTTCCCTGCCCCATTCGGGCCCAGCAATCCGACAATCTCCCCCTGTTGCAATCGAAGGGCCACGTCGTTCACAACCTTCCGACGACGGTAAATCTTTACAAGGCCGGAAGCTTCGAGGACGCTGGTTTTCGTGGGCTTCGGCCGGCGCGCGGCCGGCGCTGCTCGGATCGCTTGGAAATCTTTGGCCGGTGTGAGATGTTCGCCGGTTCGCCGGAGGTTAGCTGCCAGCTCGCGACGGATCGCTTGCATCTCCCGCCAATAGGTCTCGGTAATGCGGATCTTCGCGTCGGGCGCGGTGAGGCCACTCTGCGGCAACACGATGACCCCCTCGGAGACGAGCCGAGGTAATACCGACGCCGCGAGGTGTTTTCGGACTTCGTCCAGACTAAGACGACCTGCCTCACGCTCCGCGTCACGTCCATCAGCTCGCATCGCAGCAAGGTGGTCGTCACGGTAGATGATCGCGGCCTGATTGAAATCGGAACACCCCTGCGCGTCGGCAGCGATGATCAGGGCATGCAGCGTGAGCGCGAGTGACCGATCGCCGTGCCCGGCGTTATCGAGCAGCCGTTTGATCCGCTCAGGCAAATCCATTTCGCTCACGGGCGACGCACCCCTGGCACGGATCCCGGTCGCGATGGTGGTCGCGCGGGGGGCTTCTGATTGGGTTTGGTGTGAGTCGTGTCCGCAGAGGGCTCGATGAAGACGCCGGAGACTTTTCCGTCGACGGCGATCTGCGCGACCTTCTGTTCGTTGAAGTCGATTGTGATCTTTTCGCCCTTCACGTAATTGATCGCTGGCCTATGGAGCGCGGTGTCCTGCGGCGCGACGTGGTAATAGGCCTCGGCGCTATCCTTCGAGACGAGTCTGCGAATTGCTGGACCTTTGCTCGTGTCAACTGGGGGCAGCGTATCGAAGTACGCGAAAATCGTATCGCCACGTAGCCAGTTGGTCGTGTCGGGCTTGAACGTCGTCGAGTCGGCGCGTCCCTCGGCGAACGCCCTATGAAGTGCGTGCACTTCGCGAACGCGTTGCGCGGGCATCTGCACATCCAATGAATCGGCGATCATGTTTTGTGTCGGCGAGACCGCGTGCGCGCGACTCTTTCCCCACGCGAAGGCGCGCTCGAGTGAATCGGCGTTAATGCGAAGATCGATCGTGTCTGCGGTGAGCGTGAGATCCTGGCTATTCGCCTGAGCGCGCGCGCGCGCTATCACGCGCTGCAGCTTCTTGTCTTTTGAAAAGAGATCGATGTTTACGCCCACCAAGCGGAAGGGGCGGCCACGTGTGCCGTTGACGATGGGATTCCGCATCAACTGCATGATCTCGGTGCCGGTGTTGATAAAAGATGAATCGCCCGTTGCGTTGACCTCCGGACGAGTGATGACGACGTTGCCGGAGCCATAGATCAAGCTATCGCCGTCCATGTAGATCGTGTTGGCAACGACATTGATGGGAGGCTGCTCTTTTCCCGACGTGTCGCGTTGCACGATCGTCACGGTAGGGCGGCCGGTTGCGAGGGTTTGGGCTCGCGTGCGCAGGCGAGGGACGAGTCGCTTGTAGTCGACCTGCGGACCCGTGAGGGTCGATCCAGTTGGGAGCCGACCATTCACGTTGCCGACGGCGAGTATCCGCTCTTCGGCCGTGTAGTACGTGAGGAAATCGGAGGTCATGCTGAGGCGCGGCTCGTCATAGCTCACGTGGCCGACGAGGAAATCGCGCTTTTCGTCTCCATAGAGCTCGGCGCTATCAGCCTTGAGCGTGATGCCACGACTCGGACAACGGACTACGAGGCCGCCGCCGATGAAGTAGTTGTACTCTCCGCTCGCGAGGCGAATGCCGTTGGTGTGGGGATCATGCTGCGGCTGCGGCTCCAGGGTGCATCGCGTTCGGTCTTGCGCATGCGCCGTCGACGTGATCGCAGCAAGCGCGATGGCGGCTAACGATCGACGCATCACGTACACGGCAGCGTGATCGGTGCACTGCCGGCGCACATCCGCAAGCACTTGAAGTGCGTGAGATTGGGATCTGCGGTAAAGCCAATCCCGCGCTGCTCTCGATCCCCCGCCTTGACCTCGAAAGTCGTATCGCTTGTGACTTCGTTACCGAGCTGATTGAACTTCACATGCGGCGACTTGAGCGTTTTGCCGTCGAGCGGCGTGACGACGACGTTGCCGAATCCCTCGAGAATCTGCGTACGCGTGTCGTAGATGCCGCGGTTCGCCTTCATCGTGCCGTTAGGCGCACCCGTCTCGGTATTGAACTTCACCCGCGCGTTGCGAAAGTCGAACTTTATCTGGTCGTTGAAGACGTACATCGTGTCGGCCTGCAGCTCGCCCTTCTGCACCCCGTTGGCCGTGAGAAGCGTCCGGACGCCGAACCCGGTTTGCTCG
>JANWKK010000155.1 GCA_025451425.1 Gemmatimonadaceae bacterium | reverse complement strand
GGATGGCAGACGGCCTCGTTCGTGAGTGGCGAGATGCGCGAGCCGCGGCGCGATCTCCCGCGCGCATTGCTGATTGGCGTGCTCGGCGTCGTCGTCCTGTACGCCGCTGTGAACGTTGTCTGCCTTCATGTGCTCGGCGCGGACGGCCTGGCAGCGACGACGACGCCGGCATCGGAGGTGATGCGTCGTGTGCTGGGCTCGGCCGGCGGGCGGCTCATCGCCGCTGGCATTGCCGTATCGACGGTGGGGTTCCTCAGCCAGGGAATGCTGACGGCGCCGCGGGTGTACTTCGCGATGGCGCGCGACGGTGTGTTCTTCAGGCAGGTCGCGTACGTGAGCGAACGATCGCGGGCACCGGTCGTCGCGATCGCCGTGCAAGGTGCATGGGCCTCGGTGATCGCGTTGTCCGGCCGGTATGAGCAAATTCTCAATTATGTCGTCGCGCTCGACGCGGTGTTCTTCGGCCTTACGGGCGCGACGCTGCTGGTGTTCCGGCGGCGAGATCCGCGTCCTTCGGGTGGATTCCGGATGCCGGGGCATCCCTGGACGACGATTGTCTTTGTCGCAGCGTTCTGGGCACTGGCGGTCAACACCGTGAGTCACAATCCTAGCTCCGCCGGGATCGGCGTGTTGATCCTGCTCGCGGGAGTGCCAGCGTACTTTGCGTGGCGGCGAGGAAAAGCAGATCCATCGTCGTTGCGCGCCTCGAGATGACCGGTGCGTCTATCGCCGCGCCGACCGTGTCCAGAGGAGTATGCTGCCGCAACCTTGTTTCGTGCGGAATTCGGCCGGCGTCAGTGCAGGCGTGTACACCTCCATCGCGCCGACCGTCTCAGGCTCGACGAGCGCGTTCACGTCGCTCAGCTCCCAGTTAATCAACTGCTTGCCATCGAGGAAGATCGCCGGCGTGCAGTTCTCCATATCGCCACGCATCCGGATCTTCACGTTCTGCTGGTTGTCTGTCGAGACGCTGATGCTTGGCGCGTGACTGAGAACGTCTGTGATCTCATGCGGATGGAATCGTTCGATGTCGTTCGCGGTGAAGAACTGTCCCGCCCCGCCACGTTTTCGTTCGTCGAACCCGACAGCGGACATCAGGGTTGGTCTCTCGGCGTGAACGTGCACTGTATCGAGGAAGCGCCGAATTGTGAGCAGACCGATCACCACGGGGACGTGGCGGTCGGTGAGGTCGACTGCGCGGTCGTCAGGCACGAAACCGATTGCCCGCGTGTTGAGCGTTTGCGTACCGCCAGGAATTCCCGAGAGCTGAAAGGCGCCCTCGCCATTCGTAGTGGCGAAGACGTCGCTGTTGTAGACCCGCACGCGAGCGCCGGAAATTGGCACGCCGTCCTCGGTACGTACCCAGCCGGTGAGAACGGCGCTGTTTCGGCTCTGGCCTGCGCCGCTATCTGACATCGGGGCGAGGTGTGTCGCACGGTCGAAGAGCGGGAGATGATCGACGTACAGGTTTCTGCGTGCGATTCGCGACTTTGGAACATCCAACTCGATTGCGCCGCTCGTATCCGAGCCGCTGACGGCGCGCAGGATGACCGATGATGCAGTTGGCACGCCGCACACGACAAACCAACCGTTGGCGTCAGTCATCGCCCGACGGGAAAGCACTTCGTGACCGACGACCTTGCTCCCGAGAATGATCTCTGTCCACGCCGCGATGACGGTTGTGCTGTCGGCCGCGGCGAAGGAGTGCGAGTTCAGGACGTAGCCGATAACGGCGCCATTGGTATTCTGGTTGTTGGAACCACCGCACAGCGCACCTTCGATCCGTTCGGGCGATGGTACCGCGAGATCGAAGCGGACATCGCCGTCGCTCGTAATGGTGAGGAGTCGCTGCGCGATCGCGAGCCCCAACGAGTCGAGCATCGGGTGAATGAAACCGGCGATATACCGGCCCCGCGCGATGCTATCGAGAACGAAGCGACCTAACGAATCCGACGTCGTGGTGAAGAGGATGTGTGAACGATCGTCGACATTGACGATCTCCACATGCGCACCGGCGAGTGGGAGAGCCGCCACGCTGTCGTAGACGAGGCCATGAAGCCTCGTTCCCTGAGTGCGCGCCGTCGTCGGCAGTGCGACGACGATTGCCGCGGCAACGCATCCGATGGCGCGTCGAGCGCCCATGCGGTCTCCAGATCGTATCGATTGACGAACCAGTATCGTGCGTCGGACGGCTTCTGACAAGGAGGCTTGCGAAGTGGTGCTAAGTGTTAGGTGCTAGCGGTCCGTTCTAGCACCTAACACCTAGCACCTAGCCCTTGGCAGCTGGCGCCTCACGGGCCTCGATCTCCAAACGTATCGCACGCTTCGATCTGGCCCGTCGTGAGGCCGCGTTTGAACCACGCGGTACGTTGCGCCGAAGATCCGTGAGTGAACGTTTCCGCGTTGACGTGACCCGTCGTTGCGCGCTGGATTCGATCGTCGCCAACCGCCGCAGCGGCGTTCAGGCCCTCCTCGATGTCTCCCTGCTGGAGCAGGCGTCGCTGCTCGGTGCTGTGGCCCCAAATGCCAGCAAAGCAATCCGCCTGTAACTCGAGTCGCACCGAGACCGCATTTGCCGTGCTTGGATTTTCGCGCTGGAGACGCCGCGCCTGTTCGTCGATGCCGAGCAAATGCTGAACGTGATGTCCGAGCTCGTGAGCCAGGACGTATGCTTCGGCGAAATCGCCAGGCGCGCCGAAGCGGCGCTGCAACTCGTCATAGAATCCGAGATCGATGTACACCTTCTGATCGAGCGGACAGTAGAACGGCCCCATCGTCGATTGGGCCGTTCCA
This sequence comes from Gemmatimonadaceae bacterium, assembly GCA_025451425.1. Next base: position 8,091 of record JANWKK010000155.1, on the reverse strand, counting down.
CAGTCGGATTGCGTCGCGTCGCGGAAGAGCACGAGCTTCGCGTCCTGATAGGGGACGTGTCGGTCGGCGAGAATCGAGCGCCACGTATTCTGAACGTCGTCGAGCACGAACGAGACGAACTGGACGAGCCGGTCCTCGGCCGGTGTGCTCGCGACTTCGCCATTCGACGTCGCCGGCGCGCCAGTGTTGTCGCTTGTTGTGCCGCCGGTCACAAGATTGCGACCGAAGATCAAGCTGAGGACGAGCAACACAACGGTGCCACCGATTCCCATTCCCGCGCGACCGCCAGGAATAAAGCCACCGCCTTCGCCACGTCGATCTTCGATGTCCGAGCTTTCCCCACCGGGTGTCCACTTCATCGCTACGCTCCGCCGCTTTTCGAGCACATGAGGCAAGAAATAGCCCATGCGTGGATTCGTGGTTGGTGATTGGTGATTGGTGAATTAAGAAGGCCGACGAGTCTCTCGTCGGCCTACGTATTAGCAACCAACAACCAATCACCAGGAACCAAACACCGGCCTCACCGCATCGCCGCCAGATCGTTCAGCAGCGCAACGCCCGCGAAGAGAAGAGACACGAGCAAGAGTGCGCGCCACGCGGCGCGACCGAGTATCCGACGCGCCTGGGCGAGTGCCGCGCGCGCTGCCGCCTGACCCCGAACGTCATTGTCCGTGCGCAGCGGCCACGCGTCGATCTTGACGGAGCGCCTGACGAGATACGCCGACGCGCCAAGGATCAGAACGATCGCGGCGGCGAGCGGGATGAAGAGGCGGTCGATGAGCTCGAAAAGTGGCATTAGCTTTACTCCACGTCCGATGCGGGTGCAGCTAGACCGGCACGCGAGAGAGCGCGGCAAGGAGGGTGAGCGCTCCGGCGAGACTCATATAATACCCCACGGCACGCACATCGGCACGCGCCGGAGGCGAGGTGACTACGGCCCAGCTCGCACCGGCGAAGGGAACCCAACCGACGGGATTGCCGCAGCGAGCAGGGCAGCGACTGCAGACACTCGAGTCCGAAACGTGAGCCAATGCGTTCAGACAACGGCGCCGGCGCTCTGAGCGCCGTCATCGACGCGGTACGGTCCCATTACGGGCAGAGCGATGCGACGGTTGAGTATCCACGCCGCGAACACCGCGATGCCGATGATGAGCAGGAGGATGAGATTCGAGAAGCCGGCGAAGATCGGTATCATCGCCGCGAGCAACACAAGGGAACCGGCGCCTAACAACATCGTGCCCGCACCGAGATGCTTCGATCGCGCGGGTGACGTCGCGGCAGGTGAGCCGGCTTGCATAACGGAGAAGCCGCCATCGGTTCTCGCCGTGGTGCTCGAATCGGGCGCAAGTCCAGCGACCGGAGCACGAGCCGAGATCGTAATGGTGTCGATCGTGGGCACGCTGGGTCGAGCGCGTGCTACCGCCTGGGCGTTCTTCTGAAATTCCTTCGCGATGAGCGGGATGTAGGTGGAGACGATCGCGAGGTACGTCAGGGCGATGGCGAGCGACTGATACGCCCAGCCACCGCGGCCACGCGAGCCTCTTCGCACCGCCTTTCCAACCATGAAACCAACTGCGATCGCGACGAGACCGAACTCTCGACCGGTGATCGCGGCGACAGCGAAATAGAGCAGCGATCCAGCGATGGCGGCGAGCAGCCCAAGGCCGGTCGCATGCAGGCCGCGAGTGAATCGTGTCCCGCTGGGTCTGTCGAGCAATGCGCGACAGGATTCGCAAATGACGGCAGTATTGACTTGGGAGTACGTGCTGGCGAGGGGACGGCAGCAGGTTTTGCACGCCATCTCAGCCGCACCGGAACGCCGCGAGATCGCCGCCGTGCTGGACTCGGCGACATCGAACTGCGGGGGCTTGTTGCCCGAGGGCTGGTGCGCGTCGGTGCTCATGACATCTCTCGGACGATCAGAGCGGGCTCCGCGGCACTAGCCACGTCGAGCTTATCAGTCGCTCACTGACGGCTATCGATGCCGAGGATGCATGATCCGCTCGACGATCTGCTGCACGCGCCATGGATTCACACCGTTACGTTGCTCGATCGCGAGTGGATGATCGGTTGGCTCGAGCTGCACCAGCGGATGCGCGGGCCACGGGCGAACGCGCACCACGGTCTTTAGCAATTGTGTATCGGGATAGCCCGGAATTGCCGTGCAGAGCCAGCCGAAGAATTGAGCGCTGCGGCGATTCACGTCATCGAAGCTCGCTGAATAACGCGTGAAACTGTCGCGACTGAGCGAGAGCCAGACGCAATAGGTCAGCGGTTCCAGGTAGCCATGAACTGGAATCTCGAGACAGCCCCGGATGAAGAACCACTCGTTGTCGATGACGCACGCGTCATCGGAGAGTACGACGCGCCGCGCGCGCTCTCCTTCGGGTACAGCGAGATATTGGGCGGGGAAATCCCAACCGAAGCTCGGGATGCCATCGTGCAGCGTGCCGCAGCTCGCGCACTCGAATCGAAATGGCTCCGAGGCTTGGAAATCGATCGTTGTCTGAATGGGATGCGTCATCGCAAAGAGTGTTGCGGGCATAGCGATGGGCGCTCGATGTTACGCGCCATGCTCTACGCATTGACGATCGAGTTGCACGAACACGCACATGCAAACGCGTGTCGTCCGCTGTTGCGTTAGGCGACAGCGGACGACTTGACCCGCGTTCACTCGGCAGCACGGACAAACATGCCGCCGAGTGGATTATTTGTCAGCGCTGGGCGCTGGCGTGCTGGCGTTCGACCCGACGAAGAACGGTGCCTTCGAAGTCGAGACGGCTCGGTACTCCGTCGCGGCCGATCGTGAACGTCGCGAACGAGAATCCCTCCCACGCGTTGTCCCAGCGTAAACGGAACGTGTCGTACTCCCAGTGCTCGAGCGTTCCCGCATGCGTCGAGCTGGCGCGGAGCCGGAGTTTACCATTCTCGAACGACACGACGACATCACCGACGAGTGAATCCGCGTACGCGCCGGCGTACTGGTCGAGTGAGAGGGATGGATGCGTGTTCGGGATACGACGCGCTTCGGTGCGGCGCCGTGCCGAATCGCTCGCGGCGCTCATGCCGCCGTACAGCTTGAGTAGATCGGCGCTCCAATCGCGCGGCGGATTGCCGAGGTATGCGTCGAACACGCGATACATGAGCGCGTGCCGGAGCTCGGCGTGATCAAGATTGGCAAGCACGTACACGCCAAGGCGCTCGTCCGGGATCAAGCCGATAATCGCGACCATGCCGTCGATGCTCCCGGTGTGGAACTCGACCATCTTCCCGGAGTAGTCCTCCTGGAACCAGCCGAAGGCATACGTCGTCCAGTGGGGCTTCGTTAGGCGAGCGGTCGGATAGAACTCGTCCGGCGTGACCATTGTCTCCGGCTTGAGCCACTCCGCGTAGGTTTCCGGCTTCATGAGTCGCTTTCCGTCGACGCGGCCGCTGTCGAGCACGAAACGCATCCAGCGCGCCATGTCGGCGACGCTCGCCCACACCGCGCCCGCTGACGCGACGGCGTCGACGCTCGCATTACTCACGGCACGAACGGTGTCGCCAAAGCGATAGTGCGGAGACGCGACGTTGCTTCGCCCGCGCAGGGAATCACCCAGCGGTACGGTGTTAGGCATGCCGATTGGCGCGAAGATGCGCGTCCGTACAAATCGCTCCCAGGGCATGCCGCTCTCGACCGACACGACCTGGCCAGCGACCGCATACATGATGTTCTGGTAGATGAAGCTCGAGCGCAGGGAATACACAGGCTCAGCGAAGCGCACGCGACGGATCACCTCGTTCGCGGAGTTGTCTGAGCGATACCACAGCACGTCCGCGTTCCCGAGGCCGGTGCGATGGGTGAGCAAGTCGCGAACGGTGAGCTCGCGCGTAACGTAGGGATCGGCGAGCTGAAAGCCTGGCAGGATCTTCGTGACCTTGTCGTCCCAATTGAGCTTGCCTTCGTCGACGAGCATGGCGATCGAGGCGGACGTCATCGCCTTCGTGGTCGAGCCGATTGCAAAGAGCGTCTGTGTATCGACGGGCGCGGGCTTGCCGATCTCTCGCACACCGTAGCCCTTCGCAAATACAATGCGGCCGTCTTTCACGACGGCGATCGCGAGCCCTGGCACCTTCCAGTCAGCGACGGCCTTCGCGGTGTACGCATCGAGATCGCGGATAGGATCGACCGCTGGTCTCGTCTGCGCGACGGCGGTATATGGCAACACAAGCAAAATTCCCGTTCGAACCAAATGACGGCTGAGCATGTCAGTCTCGTGAGGAGTGGCGCGGGGATGTTAGCGCCGGAACACGCGCGGCGCGAGCCAACGGAATCCTTACAGGAGTACGACGCCGGCCTGTCACTGCCCGCTGGATGACAGGCAGGTGATCGCGTAGACTCGGGGCGAGAACAAAGGGAGGACCAATGCCGCAATCTCATCGGGCGCGGTCGATCGTCGCTGCCGCTGTTGCCATGCTGCTGGCGTCAGGTGCCAGCGCACAGGTCCAACAGAGCCAGCGGCTCGCTTATCCGGAGACAAGAAGGGTCGACACGGTCACCGACTTCTTCGGAACCAAGGTTGCCGATCCGTATCGATGGATGGAGGACCTCAACTCGACCGACGTCGCCGAGTGGGTGAAGCAGGAGAACGCCGTCACCGAGCAGTACTTCTCGCAGCTCGGCATGCGCGCCCATTTCAAGAATCGCATTACGGAGCTGTGGAATTACCCGAAGGTCTCGCTGCCCTTCCGTGCAGGTGGGCGCTTGTACTACGCGCGCAACACGGGACTTCAGCGACAGAGTGTGTTCTACAGCCGAATCTCGTTAGGTGGAACGCCCAAGCTCGTCATCGATCCGAACACGCTTTCGGCAGACGGATCGATCGCGCTCGCCGGTTTCTCTCCATCGCCTGATGGGAAGTTTCTCGCATACGGCATCTCGGAAGGCGGCGCGGATTGGCGAACGCTGCTCGTTCGCGAGTTGGACTCGGGAAAGCAGCTAGCCGATACGGTGCGCTGGCTCAAGGGCGGTGGCATGAGCTGGACAAAAGACGGCAAAGGCTTCTACTACTCGCGTTTCCCGCAGCCCGAAGCAGGCAAGCAGCTGCAGAATGCAATCCGGGACGAGAAGATCTACTACCACCGCATTGGCACGTCGCAGTCACAGGACGTGGTGATCTACGAGCGGCCCGACCATCCGGATTGGTTCGTGGGCGGCGGTGTGAGTGAAGATGGCCGCTACCTGTTCGTGTTTGTGAATCGTGGGACGGAGCAGCAGAATCGACTTTACGTCGCCGATCTGGGCAATCCGAATCAGCCGAAGATCAACGCACCGATTCGGCCGCTCTTCGATAAGGGCGACGCGCAATACTCGCCGATCGGCAACGTGGCCTCGACGATTTATTTGCAGACAGACCGCGACGCGGAGCGGAGTAAGGTTGTCGCGTTCGATATCGCGTCGCCCGAATCGTGGCGCACGGTAATCCCAGAGCAGATGAACGCAATCGATCAGATCGCGATGTACAAAGGGGGTATCGCCGTCAACTACCTCGAGGACGTGAAGTCGCACGTTCGGCTGTACGATCTCGATGGGAAGCCGATCGGCGATCTCGTGCTTCCTGGAATCGGCTCGTTGCAAGGTCTCTCAACTCGCGAGGACACACCCGAGATCTTCTACGGCTTCACCTCGCCGCTCTATCCGTCGACGGTCTTCCGATACGACCCGGTAACCAAGAAGAGCACGCCCTTCGAAGCCCCGAAGCTCAGCTTCGACGCGAGCCAATACGAGACGCGCGCAGTCTTCGCGACGTCGAAGGACGGAACGCGCGTGCCGGTGTTCGTGACGATGAAGAAGGGACTCGCTCTCGATGGCAGCAACCCGGCGATGCTTTACGGATACGGCGGCTTCGATATCGCGACGACGCCGAGCTTCCGACCAGATGTCCTCGCGTGGCTCGAGCAGGGCGGCATCTGGGCAACCGCGAGCATGCGCGGCGGTAGCGAGTACGGGGAGGCGTGGCACAAAGCGGGAATGTTCGAGCGAAAGCAGAACGTCTTCGACGACTTCATCGCGGCCGCCGAGTATCTCGTGAAGGAGGGTTACTCGTCACCGGCGAAGCTCGGTATCATGGGTGGCTCGAATGGGGGTCTGCTCGTCGGCGCCGTAGAGGAGCAACGGCCGGAGCTGTTTGCCGTCGCGCTCCCCGCGGTCGGCGTGATGGACATGCTGCGCTATCACAAGGTCACCGGCGGCGGCGCATGGGCGACCGAGTACGGGTCGGCTGCCGACTCGACACAGTTTCAGTACTTAGTAAAGTTTTCGCCTGTGCATAACGTGAAGTCGAGCGCGTGCTATCCCGCGACGCTGATCACGACGGCCGATCATGACGATCGCGTGGTGCCGAGCCACTCATTCAAGTTCGCCGCGGCGATGCAGGCGGCGCAGTCGTGCGCGAAGCCCGTAATAATTCGGGTCGAGACGCAGGGGTCGCATGGCTATCGGCCCACCGACAAACGGATCGCCGAGCTGGCGGACGAGTGGGCCTTCACGGCGGCGAACATGGGAATGACGACGAAGGTGACGCCGTAGCGGGTAGAGGGTAGAGGGTAGAGGTTGAGGATAGAGAGTAGCCAGTGAGAGGATCGGAAGCGAGCGCGCGCATCGCGAGCGACTTCAAATAGGACTGCAACAGGATCTGCGCGCTCTGGCTGATCCTGTTGCGCCTCGGTCACGTCGCCCGTCCTCAGGGGGCTATGACCGTCGGCCAACTCGTCGCCGCGATCACGATTGCGGCTGCCATCGGCGCCGGCAGCACGTCGTGCTCTCGTTTCGGTGCCAGCACAAACGCTGGCGCCGATACCGTATTCATTGGCGTAGCCGCTACACGGACGAGCGTCGCCTACTTTCGCGGCGCGCAGTTGGCGCTCGAGAAACTGAATGTCGAGCGTCCGAGAGAATCGCCGCCGCTGGGAATGCGGATGCCCGCGATGTTGCAGACGACGCAGGTTGCGGTTGCCGCGCGCTTTCGCGACGATCCCGCGGTGATCGGCGTCGTCGGGCACACCGGCAGCGCGCAGACCGTAGAGGTCGCGCCGATCTATGCCGACGCCGCCAATGGAGGCAAACACGCCGTCATCGCCGTGACACCCACGGCGACGAATCCACAGGTCACGCGCATCAATCGCTGGATTTTTCGCGTCTGCCCAACAGACGACGACGCGGCCCGTGCCCTTGCCCGCTTCGCGATCGATTCGCTGCACGTGCATCGCGTCGCCGTCGTGTATCGCAATGATCTCTTCGGTCGTGGGTTCACCCGCACGATCGCGCCTGAACTGACCAATGCGAGTGTGACCATCGCGGAACGAGATCCATATCTCGCCGAGATCACCGAGTACCAGGCGTACGCGGCGCGGATCGCGCGGAGCGGCATCGAGGCAGTAATCTTCGCCGGCGGCGGAGTCGACGCCGCGGATCTCGTGCGGGCACTGCATAATGAGTCGGCGCATCCAGCGATTCTCGGCACGGACGACGTCGCGAGCATCCTCGATGGCGTCAAGACGATCGTCCCGAACATGCTTCCGGTCGCGCACGCACCTCGCCAGCGGCGTCCCGCGCCCGAGACCCAAGCGACCGACGATCGCGCGCTCTTTCGAGGAGTCCGCTTTACGGCATTCTACGATCCCGAGCACGCTGCCGACGGAGACGCGAGGCAGTTCGCCGCGGACTATGCGCGCCGCTTCGGCGCGGCGCCGACGCCGCAGGCGGCGCTCGCGTACGACGCGACGATGGTTATCGGCCGCGCGGAGCTCGCCGTCGGACCCGATCGGCATCGCATTCGCGACTGGGTCGCGTCGATAGGAACCACCTTGCCGCCAGTGCACGGCGTCACTGGTGACATCCGCTTCGACGATCACGGCGACGCCGTCGGCAAACCGGTGGTGATCGGAACCATCGAGCCATGAGCAGTCGCATGATGCGTCCGATCTGGGGACAGCGACAATCGACCGTGGTCCGAATCGGATCCGCGGTGCGAAAGTGGCGCCTGCGGACGATTCGGGGACGCCTCCTCATGGGGTTCTCGGCGACCTTCGGCGCGTTATTGGTATCTGGAG
>JANWKK010000154.1 GCA_025451425.1 Gemmatimonadaceae bacterium | reverse complement strand
TTCGACTCGATCGCGCAGTTCGGGAGTGCGCGCTACGCACACCTTCTCGGCTCGGCGTATCAACGCGCGTTCGTCGACCGGAATTCCCAGCTCGCCGATCCGGCGTTCTATCAAGTGCCGATCGCGAAGCTCACCGACACACAGTACGCGAGCCGAGTGCGCCGCGGCATTCCGCCGATGCACGCGACGCCGACGTCGGACGTCGAGCGTGAGATGGCAACGCTGCGCCCTGCCGAGCCGGCGAAGGTGGCACACGAAGGGATGGAGACGACGCACTATTCGGTCGTCGACGAAGCCGGCAACGCCGTCGCGACGACGACAACGCTCAACGCGCTATTCGGCTCCGGCGTGTACGTGCGCGAGGGAGGCTTCTTCCTCAACGACGAGATGGACGATTTTGCGGCGCAGCCAGGCAAGGCAAACATGTTCGGGCTCGTGCAGGGTGAGGCGAACGCGATTCAGCCGGGCAAGCGCATGTTGAGCGCGATGTCACCGACGATCGTGCTCGATCGCGATAAGTCGTTGCTGCTCGTCGTCGGCAGCCGCGGCGGTCCGCGCATCATAACGAGTACGTCGCAGGTGATTCTCAACGTCCTCGATCAACACATGATCTTGTCGGACGCGATGAGCGCGCCCCGTCTGCATCATCAAGCGCTGCCCGACACGCTGCGAATCGAGCGCAATGGCCTCGAGCCGGCGGTGATGGATTCCCTGCGCGCGATGGGTTACGCCGTCGGATGGACGGGCGGCATCGGTCTCGTGAACGCGATCATGAAGGTGCGCGGCGGCTACGAGGGAATGTCGGATCCGCGGTCGTCCGGGCAGCCGGTGGCGTGGTGAGGGGCGTGGCGCGTGATGCGTGGGGCGTGATGCGTGAATGAAAAAAGGGCCGGCGAGCAAGCTCGCCGGCCCTTCCCTTCTTTTTCGCGCCACGCTTCACGCGTCACGCGCTAATCAGGTAGCTATCCGAACCTGCGCAGGCGAGTTGAGCTTTACGACCATCGTGCTCGTGCTGTTGATGCAGCCCTCGTAGTTCGCCGTCGCAACGGCGGCGGCGCCACCAGCGGCTGCGCCGACCGCACCGCCGATCACCGTCGACTTCGTGTTCTTGCCGAGGATTTGGCCGGCGATCGCACCGATACCAGCGCCGATCGCGACCTTTTGCGCGTCCTTGCTCTTTGGCTCGTTACGAACGCGCGTGATGTTCGCGCTCTCGACGTTCGCATCGAGCGGGTACGTCTTACCACCGAAGCTCACCGAGTTCACGGCGAACTCCATGATGATCTGATCGTTCGCGTTCTCGCTGCGCTTGAGGTTCGTCACCGTGAGCGTGACAGTCGAGCCAGCGGGAATCGTCGCGCCATTCGAGCCGGTCACCGGGTTCTGCGTCGTCGCGGTGATCTTGTCGCCGATCTTGTTAGTGTTTGTGCAAACGTTCGCGCTGGGCGTCAACGAGAGCGAGGTACCGGCGGCAATCGTACCAACCGCACCGCCGCTATTGGACGCGCCCGCGCCCGGGTGCGTGACGGTGTTTCCACTCGCCGTGACCCTCGGCTCGCGTGGCGTTTCACGTGGTGTTTCACGTGGCGTCTCGCGAGACGGACGCGACTCTCTGCGCGGCGTGGTTCGTGCCGGCGCGGAAGTGGCCGGCGGATTCGCCGGTACGTCCTTCAGCTGTGGCTGTGCGGTGCTGTCGCCGCCGGCGAGTGCCAGGTCACGACCCAGCGCCGAGGTGTCGCGATTGAGCGCACTAGCGCTGTCTTGCTTTCCGCTGTCCGTCTTGCACGCGCCGAGCGCAACCACAGTGCCGAGCGCGAGCGGCGCTATAAAGCGGCCGATATATTTCGCCATCGATCCCCCCTCCGGTACGAGTGCGACCTAACGTTGCCGACAGGTTTCCAACTGTCTCAAGAACAACGACTTAGTCCTAGCTTATCGGGCCCCGAAATTCAAGCGCCATGCCGTCGTTGAAGGCCCTAGTTCGACTGCTCCCCTATTACCGCCCTTACCGGTCGAATGTTGCCGTTGGGCTGGGATTGGTAATTGTCTCGTCCGCTCTAGCGAGCGTCGTACCGCTCTTCCTGAGACGCGCGCTCGATGGAATACGCGCTGACGTAGCGCTCCGTAACATCTGGTTGCTGGCGTTCGCGATGGTGGGCGTGTCGCTCGTCGCGGGCGGGTTGCGCTATTGGATGCGCGATCTGCTTAACGGCGTGAGCCGGTGGATCGAGTACGATCTGCGAAACGCGCTTTACGCCGCGCTCGAGCGACTCGATCCGTCGTATTACTCCCGAATGCGCACCGGCGATCTGATGGCGCGCCTGACGAACGATTTGAGCGCCGTGCGCATGGCGGTCGGCCCGGCAATCATGTATTTGATGAACACCATCGCCGGCGGCGCGTTCGCGCTCTTCTTCATGCTTCGCATCGATGCTCGTCTAACGGCCATCGCCGTTTTGCCGATGTTGCTGCTGCCGGTCATCGGAATCTGGATGGGCACACGCATTCACGAGCGATTCGAGGCAGTCCAAGAGCACTTCGGCGAGCTGACTATACTCGCGCAGGAGAATCTCGCGGGTGTTCGCGTCGTTAGGGCGTACCGTCAGGAGGCAGCCGAGATTCGGCGCTTCGACGCAATGAATGACGAGTACCTCGCCAAGAACATGCGCCTCGCCCAGCTCTATGGAGCCATGCATCCAGCATTCGTCCTGCTCGCCGGGATCGGCATGGTCACCGTCCTCTGGATCGGCGGTGCGCTAACGATTCGCGGGACGATCAGCGTCGGCTCGTTTGTCGCCTTTGGGCTTTACCTTGGCATGCTCACGTGGCCCCTCATTGCACTTGGATGGGTCATCAACCTCTTTCAGCGCGGCGCGGCCTCGATGTCCCGCCTTCTCGACATTCTGGACGCACGGTCGGCGCTCGCTGAGACCCCGAGCCCGCGGGCCTTACCTCATTCAGCCAAGGGTAGCGGTCGGACCATCGAATTCCGCGATGTCGGATTCTATTATCCAGGCACCGAGAAAAGTGACCACGGGCACCCGCGTTGGGTGCTCCGTCATGTGTCCTTCACAGCCCCGGCCGGCGCGACGATTGGCATAGTGGGCTCAACGGGAAGCGGGAAAAGTGCGTTGATGGATCTGGTACCGCGCTTTTACGATCCCCAGGAAGGACAGATTATCGTCGACGGCGTTCCGATCCGTGAGCTGGACCTCGTGACATTGCGCACGGAAATCGGCTATGTACCTCAAGAGAGTTTCCTGTTCAGCGATACAATCGCCAGCAATCTCTCCTACGGGGCATCGTCTGAAGAGGCTGGGCGGTGGGCGGCGCACGTGGCGCAGCTGTCGCAGACAATCGAACAATTTCCGGGTGGAATCGATACCATGCTGGGGGAGAGGGGTATCAACCTCTCTGGCGGCCAGAAGCAACGGGCCGCGCTCGCCCGTGCGCTCGCACGCCGGCCGAACATCGTGCTACTCGACGATGCGCTGTCGGCGGTCGACACGCACACCGAAGCCGAGATTCTTCACGCGCTTCGGACAACGTTGGCAGGACGCACGGCACTCATTGCGTCGCATCGCATCAGTGCTATACGTGACGCGAGTTGGATTATCGTGCTGGAACGTGGAGAGATCGTCGAGCAAGGACAGCACGAAGAGCTGCTTGCAGCCGGCGGACGGTATTGGGCGCTCCTCAACAGGCAGCAGCTCGAGGACGCCATCGAGGACGAGGACGAAGAGAGCGAGTCGGCGCAGCCGGTAACGAACAGCGGATCAGATCAATGACGCGCGTGGAAGCAAAGACACATCCACTGTCGTCCTCAACAGGGGGCGCGCCAGCGGCGGACGAACGCCTCGCCGCGCTCGAGCACCAGCTCCGCGCGGCGCTGGAGGAGGTCGCGGACCTGCGCGCGCGCGATCAGCTGAAAACGCAGTTTCTGGCGAACATCTCGCACGATCTGCGCACGCCGCTCACGGCAGTGATCACGCACGCCGAGATTCTGCGCGACGGTCTCCTCGGTCCGCTCTCGGATCGTCAGATGGAGAGCATCAACGGGATCATCAGCGGCGGGCGGCAACTGCTGGCCCAGGTGGGAGAGATTCTCACATACGCGAAGGGCGCCGCCAATCAGCTCACGCTCGTGCCAGCGAGCTTCTCGATCGCCGACGTGCTGCACCAAGTGCGTTCGCTTAACGAATCTTTGCTCGCGCGCAAGCGGCTGCAGATCAACGTGGATGTCGATCCGAACACGCCGACGATCGTCGCCGATCGCGAGAAAGTGACTCACATCGTCGGCAACCTGTTTGGCAACGCGATCGATTTCACGCCTGCGGGCGGAAGCGTGTGGCTCAAGGCGCAACCACGACGACGCGCCGAGACGGCTGAACTGCTAGTGGAGGTAGGTGATACCGGTGTCGGTATCGCGCCGGAACATCACGATTTGATCTTTCGCGAGTTCGCCCAGGTCGACGCAACTCCGTCGCGTCCGCATCATGGCACGGGACTTGGACTAACGATCGCCCGAAAGCTCGTGGAGCTGCATGGTGGACAGATCTGGGTCGAAAGTGCCGCTGGAACCGGGAGCCGATTCTTCTTCACGATCCCCTACTCGGAAGGATGAGCACGTCGCTCACGTGCTCATCGTCGAGGACAACGATCTCGTGAGTGGCGCGCTCCGCGTCCTGTTCGAGCAGACGGGACGGCGGGTATCCATTGCGGCGACGGTCGCGGACGCGATCGCTGTTGCGAGCGCGGACCGGCCCGACTTGATGTTGATCGATCTGACGCTGCCCGATGGTAACGGCCTCGCGATTCTCGAGACGTTGCGGCGTGAGAACCGTACCCCTCGCGTGGCCGTGGCGCTCACGGGGCACGACGACCCGTCGATCGCGGAGCGCTGCGCACAGCTGGGGTGCGCGGACGTGCTTTTGAAGCCGGTACCGACGCGCGAGCTGCTGCGGCGAGCGGAGAAGTGGCTCGCCTAACGGGGTGCGGAGCGTGGAGGGTGGTGGGTAGAGCGTGACACCCTGACAACTAGAGTCGGTTCCGCAACGCCGCCGGAGTCAGGCCCTGCAGGTAAGCTGTCAGCGCCGACATGTAGTTCGTCATCATCAGCACGCCAACGATGACCAGCAGGGCGCCAGCGACGCGATCTACCCACACCAGCTTCGATCGATACCGCTGAAACACGGCGATGAACCGCTCGACCGCCACCGCGGCGATGACGAACGGAATCGCTAAACCCAGTGAGTACGCGCCGAGCAACACCAGCCC
>JANWKK010000153.1 GCA_025451425.1 Gemmatimonadaceae bacterium | reverse complement strand
GGCTGTGGTTGCGTATTGCCAAGCGATGCGAGTGGTCCTATCTGCCCGAGGCGCTCACGCGTTATCGCGTGCGCCGCGGCTCGCTCATGGGTGGCAGGTCGCTCTCGCATTATGTCGACCAGTACACGCAGCTCCTGTCGATCGCCGATCGATGCGACGATCTGAGTGAGGCGGAGTTCGAAAGGCTGCGCCGATCCATCTTGTCGGGTCCCCTTCGATACTACGCCGGCCTTGCGTACCAATCGGCCGGTCTGACAGCCATGCTGCGGGGGCTGTGCCTCCTGGCACTTCGGGGCTATCCCGCGGCCTCCGCGCAGATGCTGTATCGTCAGACGCGAGCCATAGCGTTAGGCAGCGCACAACGCACCGCACAACGTTGGGCGTAGAAGCAGGAACCCTTCCTCGTGAACGAGCAATCTTAGTGTCCGCAACTCGCAATCTGATTACGGGCGGCGCCGGTTTCATTGGCAGCCACCTCGCCGAACACTTACTCGCCAGGGGCGAAGAAGTCGTCGTCTGGGACAACCTTTCCACTGGTCGCATGTCCAATCTCCGCCAGTGCCTCGGCCGCCCTGGATTCCGCCATATCATCAGCGACTTCACGAGCGATCCGGCATTCGAGTCGACGGTCGGCGAAGTCGACGTCATTTATCACCTTGCCGCTGCGGTCGGCGTCCAGCTCATAGTGACCGACCCCGTCCGAACAATCGAGACGAACATCGTCGGCACCGGAGTGGCGCTCAAAGCGGCGGCGAAATTCGGCAAGCGAATCTTCGTCGCCTCCACAAGTGAGGTCTATGGCAAAGGCACGAGAGTCCCGTTTCATGAGGATGACGACGTACTCTACGGCCCAACCTCCAAGCGGCGATGGAACTACGCGATCTCCAAAGCGGTCGACGAGTTCCTGCTGCTCGCCTACCACGAATCGCATGCTCTGCCTGGTGTCGTGGCGAGATTGTTCAACACGGTCGGACCGCGCCAAGTGCCGTTCTACGGCATGGTGATTCCCCGCCTCATCGACCAAGCACGCCGCGGCGCGCCGATGACCGTCTACGGCGACGGGACACAGAGTCGATGCTTCGGCCACGTACTCGACGTTGTCCCGGCGATCTACAAGGTCACGCACTGTGACACCGCGTTAGGCCAGGTGGTGAATCTCGGATCGAACGTCGAGATTACCATCCTCGAGTTGGCTGAGCGTATTCGCACGCGCGTCGAATCCTGCTCCGAAATCCAGTTCGTGCCCTACGATGTTGCCTACCGGCCGGGATTCGAAGACATGGCGCGGCGAGTCCCGAGCCTCGAGAAGGCGAACCGGCTCATCGGCTTCGCGCCGACGCGCACGCTCGACGACGTCATCGACGACATCATGCGCGCTGGAGATGCCTAACATCTCCGCTGATGGACCGGCCACGCTCGCGTCCGGTTCGGAGCCGATTGTGCCGCCTGTCGGCGAGTCGTCAGCCGGCCGCCGGCTGCGCGTGCTCGCCGTGAGCCACGCGTATCCGCGACGCAATAACGCCAGCCACGGCATTTTCGCTCACCGGTTGCACTCCGGTATGCGAAAGGCAGGCGCCGACGTCACAGTTCTGCAGTTGGCGGAATGGGCGCCACCCTGGCCGCTCTCGAACATCGATACCGCGTGGCGACGAGCGCGCCTCGCACGCCGCGAGTTGTTGGATGAGGTCGACGGCGTTGCCATCCATCATCCCCGCACCTTCACGCCGAGGCCCAGCCGATTCTTCGCGGGCGACACATGGGAGCGTGAGTGCAAAGCGATCGTCGACTACTGTCGCGACTCTCGCGACGTTCTGCGCCCCGACATCGTGCTCGGTCACTTTATGGTCCCGGACGGATTTCATGCGCTCGCGCTGGGTCGCGCGCTCGAGGTGCCTGTGGCGGTGATGGCGTGGGGCGACGATCTGCACAGTTGGCCGGAGCAGCGACCAGACTGGCGCCGGCGCTTGCAGCAGGTTCTCGATCAATCCGACCTTCTCATCGGCTGCTCGCGGCGCATGGTAGCCGATGGAAACCGCTGGCTCCGCGAGCCTCGTGACGATTGGCAGGTGGTTTACGGAGGAGTGGATCTCGAGAGATTCTCGCCGCCGATGGACGTCGACTCAGCCGCACGCGACGTGCGCCGCCGGCGCATGTTCGGTGCGCGCTTCGACTCGCGCCACGTGCTCGTGTGTCTTGCGCAAGCCACCGCGGCCAAGGGGTACGTCGAATTGCTGGATGCATGGAGTGATGCGGCTCGTTCCGTGAGCGGTTGGACTCTGGTAATGGGTGGCGGCGCTGGAGAGTTGGATATCCGAAGCGAAATCGCGTGCCGCGGCCTCGAGCAGTCCGCAATCTGGATCGGGCCCGTGGCGCCTAACGATGTCTCCGATGTCCTCCAGGAGGCAGATGGTTTCGTGCTTCCCAGCCATGCGGAGGGCCTCTCGCTTTCGATGCTCGAGGCCTTGGCGTGCGGTGTTCCGACCATCGCAACGGCGGTTGGCGGGCACGATGAAGTCATTCGCGACGCCGCCGAGGGATGGCTGATCCCGCCGCGTGACGTGGTCGCGCTGACGAGCGCGCTACACGAGCTCACATCGTCACCGGGCGAGCGCGTGCGACGCGGTCGTGCCGGTCGTGCCGCCGCCGAACGCATCGGTTCTCCGGAT
The DNA here is from genome assembly GCA_025451425.1 of Gemmatimonadaceae bacterium. The sequence continues at coordinate 5,336 of JANWKK010000153.1, read as the reverse complement.
ACGAATGGACGACGCCTCGCCGAGTTGCTCGCGGGTGTCGTGGCCCGGCGACGATGAGGGTCCTGAGCGTAGTCGGCGCTCGACCGCAATTCATCAAGGCGGCCGTCGTCTCGGAGCATCTCGAAGACGCGGGCATCGATGAAATACTCGTGCATACGGGCCAGCACTACGATGTCGCGATGAGCGGGCTGTTCTTCGAGCAACTGAAGCTTCGCGCCCCGAGTCGGAATCTCGGTATCGGATCGGGTACGCACGCGGACCAGACGGGCCGGATGCTCGTGGAGCTCGAGCGTGTCATGCAGTCCGAGCGTCCGGATCGTGTCCTCGTGTACGGGGATACCAACTCGACGCTCGCTGGGGCAATGGCCGCAGCGAAGCTGCAACTGCCGGTGGATCACGTCGAAGCCGGATTACGATCGTTCGATCGCGAGATGCCGGAGGAGCTCAATCGCGTGGTCACGGACCGTCTTGCCGACTTGCTCCTCTGTCCGACCGCGACTGCAGTGGACAACCTCGCGCGTGAAGGACTAACTCAGGGCGTGCTCCTAACCGGCGACGTGATGCTCGACTTGGCCCTTCGGGTGCGCTCTGTCGCGCTCGAAGCATCGCTGGTCGGAGACGTCCAAGAGGGAGAATACTTCTTCGCCACCGTGCACCGCGCCTCGAATACCGATGGCCCGGAACGATTGTCGTGCGTCATGACGGCACTCGACCTCGTGGCCCGTGATGTCGCCCCGGTAATCCTAGCCGCGCATCCGCGGTTGCGCGCCCGACTCGGCGAACACGGTATCACGGCGTCTCACCTGCGCATCGTGGAGCCCCAAGGTTATCTCGAGACGCAGGGACTCATCCTCCACGCCCGCGGCGTGATCACGGATTCCGGTGGTGTGCAGAAGGAGGCGCTCTTTCACGGCGTGCCATGCCTAACGCTTAGGGATGCCACCGAGTGGGTCGAGAGTGTCACGGCGCAATTGAACGTACTTGTCGGAGGCAACCTCGAGCTCCTGCCCGACTACGCCATGGCATGTGCCGGTCGGCGCGACGTTTCCCAATCCGTATTGCAGGCATTTGGCGGCGGCCACGCGGGCGCCTGCATTGCATCGGCGATCCGTTCGGCCGGTACCAAGCGCAGGCGCTGGTCGGGGCCAGCCGGAATGGCACGCGAAGATGCCTAACCGCTTCAGCGGCGCAGGATACTCGGTCGTGCATCTCGTGTCGCAAGAGGTGACGAAGGATTTAATCGGCCCGCAGGTGCTGGATCACATGGAGTGGCAACGTATCGCTCCGGGTCCCAACGCGCCGCGCCGCGTCGCGGTCGGATTCCTCGAGCCGGCACGCGCTGCCGCGACCTCCCGCGTGCGGCGCCGAGTGACAGCGTTAGGCGACCGAGCGCCGGGCGTCAAGGTGGCGCTCCTCCCATACGTCGGGCGGCTTGGTCTGCGGAGGAATGCCGCCTTGCTCGCGCGGCGAGTGCGCGCGCTGGCGGGAGGCGAGCGAATCGTGCTGCACTGCCGGGGCGAATCCGCCGGAGAGTGGGCGCTGGCGCTGGCGCCGCACTTGCGCGGCGCGGGGATTGTCGCCGACATCCGCGGTGCATGGCCCGAGGAGCTCCTCTTTCTCCGCGGTTTCGACGGCGTGGAGGAGGCCGACGCTCCGGCGCGCCGAGATTACGAGGCCGCGATGTCGAAGCTTCGCGCGGTGTTGTCGGTTGCCGGTTCGGTCATTTCGGTCTCCTCCGGGATGCTGGAATGGCTGCAGGCAGTGGGCGTATCCGATGACAAGTTGGCCTACGTGCCGTGTTGCGTTAGGCGGTTGGCCTTTTCCGCCGCCGACCGAGAACGAATCCGACGTGATCTCGGAGTGGCCGATAAGCTCGTCGTCGCTTATGCGGGTACCGTCACGCGGTATCAACACCTCGAGGACGGCGTCATCCCGTTCTTTCGCGCGCTGCGTGAGCAGTGTGCTCAGGCGCACTTGCTGTGCCTAACGAACGATGTCGATCGTATGCGTACGATGCTCGCCGACGCGCTGGTCGCGCCGGAGGCCGCAACCGTTGCCCGAGTTGACCAGTCGGAGACTGCCGCGTACCTCTCGGCGGCGGATGCCGGGCTGCTGCTGCGTGCACCAAGTGTCATGAATCGCTTTAGCCAACCCACCAAGCTCGGTGAATATCTCTCGAGCGGCGTGCCGGTGATCGTGTCTCGAGGTACAGGTATCGTGGGAGAGTTGGTGGAAGGAAATTGCGCTGGGATGCAGATCGACTGGTTTTCGCAGGACCCGGAAGGGCGCGCGCGGGAAGCGGGCCGCATAGCGCACTGCATCACATCCCGATCGGTGGCGCTCCGTGCGGGTGCGCTCGCATTGTGCGAGCGTGAATTCTTGTGGTCAACGTACGTAAACGTCGTCCGCGAGGCGTACGGGCGTTCGTTGCATGATACCGATCGATCGGTTGAGTGACGACACCAACGGTGCGGTGGGCGTGTCCACTCTGCCGTGCGGCCCTGGTCGACGGTTGGCGCTGCGCGTCCTGCAGTCGAGTATTCGCGGGCGAAGCTGGATCTCAGCCCGACTTCCGCATTAGCCAGGCTCTGGTCATTCAGCATGCGTATCGATATGACCCTGCGTTTGGCCGCTTCCCGTGGGATCGTGTTTCTCTCAGTTGGCCTAACGTCGCGGCAGGGGTAGCAGTGGATTCGGACTGGGGTCCAACCGAGAGGCAAATGCTGTCCGCGTTAGTCACGGCGAAGCCGGGACAGGTGGCGGTGGATGTGGGATGCGGCGAGGCGCACCAGCGTTTCCGAGATGGACTGACCCGTCTCGGGTACGTTCCGGTCGGCGTGGACATCGCCGGCTCCGCTCCGGACGCATTGGCTGACGCGCACCGGCTGCCCTTCGTCGATGCGTCGGTCGATGTGATAATGACCAGTGCGGTGTTCGAGCACTTGAAGCATCCGCATCTTGCTATGAGCGAGCTGGCGCGGGTGCTGCGTCCAGGCGGCCAGATATTGGGCAGCGTCGCATTCGGTGAACCGTTTCACATCTCTTACTTCCATCACTCGCCGCTCGCAGTATTCGAGCTTCTCGACTCCTGCGGCCTCGATGCCGATCTATTCGTGCTGAGCGATCGGTATAGCGCGTTCTACGCTCATCTCGAGATGGGCTTTGCCGGCCAGCGGATTCCGACCTCGATCCACGGCGTCGTTGCGAGCGCGTTTCGCGAAGTCGCGCTGTTCCCGGCGAAAGTCAAAGGCATCGTCAAGCGCTCAACTGAGCATGTGCGCCTTGCTCGAGCAGCATTTGCGCGATCGCACACCGCCTCCGTTGGATTCATCGCGCATCGGCGTTCCGATGCTGCGTAGGTAGCACACCGAACATGTGTGGGATCATCGGCCTGATCTCTAGATCGGCTCCCATAGAGGTGCCGCGGTTAGTCGCGGCTCGCGACACGCTCACACATCGCGGCCCCGATGCCGCCGGCCTCTGGGTCCGCGAGCTTGATGATTCCTGGCAGGTCGCGTTCGGACACCGCAGACTTAGTATCCTCGACTTGAGCGAACGTGGCGCGCAGCCGCTGGTACTCGACGAGGAAGGGCACGTCTACCCTTCGCCGCCAAGCGGACGAACCCGCGGCAGATTGGTTCTCGTCTTCAACGGCGAGATCTACAACTACATCGAGCTGCGCGATGAGCTTCGCCGGTATGGGCACGCGGCCCGCTCTACGGGAGATGCCGAGGTGCTCTTGCGCGCCTACTCTCAATGGGGCCCGGCCTGTGTCGCGCGACTCAACGGCATGTTCGCGTTCGCGGTTTGGGATGAATCCCGTCGCGAGTTGTTCTGTGCGCGTGATCGATTTGGCGAGAAACCATTTCACTTTGCGCTCGCACCCGACGGGAGCTTGTTTGGGTTCGCCTCTGAGGTAAAGGCACTCGTTGCATGCGGGGTCGCGGACGGCGAACTCGAACCGCGCGCCGTCTTTCGATACTTCCGCTTCGGAGAATCGGCGGGAGCAGAGGAAACGATATGGAAGGGCGTGCATCGTCTGCTGCCCGCGCACACTCTCACTGTTCGGTTTGGTCGCGATCGCCTAACGCTCAGCAGTCGGCGCTATTGGGATCTTGATCCGGATTCAGAGCAACGCATGGCGCCAGCGACCGCCTCGGCACAGTTTCGGGACCTGTTTCGTGACAGCGTACGCTTGCGGCTGCGGTCCGATGTTGCGTTAGGTACGAGCCTGTCGGGCGGCCTCGATTCATCCAGCGTGCTGTGCCAGATCCAGGACCTCGGCGCCACGAGCGGCCAGCGCGCGTTTTCTGCGCGAATGGAGGATCCATCACTCGACGAGGGCCCGTACATCGCTGCCGTCCTTGCGTCCACGGGAGTGGCCGGCTTTTCGGTTGTTCCGGCAGTGGATGATTTCCTCGACACGTTGGATGCGCTGTGCTTCCACCAAGAGGATCCGTTCGCGGCCACGAGCATCTATGCCTCGTACGCGGTGCAACGGCTCGCCGCCCAACACGGCGTGACGGTCCTGCTGGATGGCCAGGGCGCCGATGAGTATCTCGCCGGATACAAGCAGTACGGCGCCCGCGTCCTAACGGACCTCTGTCGGCAAGGGCATCTCTTTCAATGGTGGGCAGAGCGTCGAGCGAACCGGGCGCGAAGCGGCGAGGATCCAGTGCCTTGGCGAGCCGCGTTTGCGCATCTCGCGGCGTTCGGGCGCTCGGCATCTCCCGTCGCAGTGCAGCTTCCGAAAGCCGTCCCATTCTTACGGACTGAGTTCCGGGAAGAGTTTAGGAGTGAGTGTCCCCGATACGTGCCCGCTCGCGGCGACGCGTTGAAGACGTGCTTGTACGCGGATCTCATGTGCGGCCACCTGCAAGAGCTGTTGCGGTACGCGGATCGCAACTCGATGGCATTCTCGCGGGAAGTGCGATTGCCCTTCCTCGATCATCGCCTCGTGGAGTTCGCGATGTCGCTTCCACGAGAGCAGCTTTGGTACGGAGGAGAAAGCAAGCGTGTATTGCGTGATGCGATGCGCGGGCTGGTACCCGCTGCCGTCCTCGACCGCCGAGACAAAATCGGGTTCGCCGCGCCGAGTGAAGCGTGGTGGGAGGGCCGATCTGGTCTCGCCCTGCATGGTCGCCTCGCGGACGCCCTCTCGTCTCTGGAAGATACTCTCGATCCGCGGGCGTCGTACGATTCAATCAACGCGCTCTCTGCTATTACGATTGAATCGGCTCGGCGACAGATGCGATCGCTCGCCGCGAAGGCACGCCTGACTTCGACGCCGCCGCTATGCGCCTAACGTGAGCGCGACTGGCGTCGTTAGTCGGCTT
>JANWKK010000152.1 GCA_025451425.1 Gemmatimonadaceae bacterium | reverse complement strand
GAGGTGACGAACCCCCGGATGCGTCGTGTGAGGTTTGTGCGTCGTTAGCGCGGACTTTGGAGTGCTGGAGGTAATCGACTGCCAGCTCGGAGAGCAGCCTAACGCCGGTGGGCAGCGCGCGCTCGTCGGCGTAGAATTTCGGCGAATGGTTCGGTGCCGCGCGGCTCGGGTCGGTCCCTTCAGGCGTGACGCCCAGGAACATGAAAATGCCGGGGACGCGCTTCTGGTAGAGTGAGAAATCCTCGGACGTCGTCGTCTGCGGGCCAGGGAGAACTTTGGCGCCACGGATCCCGGACGCGACGATGCGCTCCACCGTTGGACGCATCCGCTCGACGAGCGCTGGATCGTTGTAGGTGATGGTGCCCGTGACCGACGCCTCGACCTCCGCGGTGGCGCCCGAAGCGGCCGCGATCGACTGCGCTGTGCGCTTGACGAGCTCGGGAATCTGCTGTTGCTGCGTTTCGTCAAAGGTGCGGATCGTTCCCGTCATGACGACACTATCGGGAATGATATTGGTGCGTACGCCGCCATTGATCGTCGCGACGGTGACGATTGCCGGACTTGCGGTGAGATCCGTTTGACGGCTGACAATGGTCTGCAGCCCGAGCACGATCTGCGACGCAACGACGATTGGGTCGACACCATTCCAGGGAATCGCGCCATGCGTCTGCCGGCCGTGCACGACGATCTTGAGTGATCCACCGGCGGCCATCAGCGCGCCGGGACGATAGACGACGCTCCCGACGGTGTACGGAAAGACATGCAGCCCGAAAACTGCCGTTGGTTTAGGATTGTCTAACGCCCCGTCCTTGATCATCCCAGCCGCGCCGCCGAGTGCCTCTTCGGCTGGCTGAAAGAGGAACACGACAGTTCCAGGAAGCTTGTCGCGCATCCCGGCGAGCACTTCAGCAGCCCCCATGAGCATCGCGACGTGGTTGTCGTGTCCGCAGGCGTGCATCACGCCGACTTCCTGCCCGTTGTACTGCGCGCGCACGGTCGACCGGAAGGGGACGTCGACTTCTTCGGTGACCGGTAGCGCGTCCATGTCCGCGCGAAGCGCGACGACGGATCCCGGCTTGGCGCCTTTGAGCACGCCGACGACGCCCGTCCCGCCGACGCCCGTGCGCACCTCGATGCCGAGCTTGCGCAGGTGATCGGCGACGAGTGCCGCGGTGCGCGTCTCCTGGCCGGAAAGCTCGGGGTGCTGGTGGATGTCACGCCGCCAGGCGACGACCTGATCGTTCACCGCGAGCGCGCGACGGTCGATCTCGGCGTCGAGTGATGCTGGGGCTTGCGCGGCGAGCGGCAGCGATGCGAGGAGAGCCAGCAGGGGTACAAAGCGGAGGGGACGGCGCATCTGGGGGCTTATCGTTAGGTGGGGAACGACTCGATTGCGTCAGATGGTACCGAATTCTTGGCGTCTCGGCAATCCACTCAGCCCTCTCGGCAATCCACTTCTCCTCTCGGCGCGACGATCACTGTCGGTCTTTACCGCGGAGGACGCAGAGAACGCGGAGGACCTAAAAATTGTTGACGATGCGCTTGATGCCGTTTCTGAGGCGTAAGACGTTGAAGTTTATGAGCAGACCAACTCGGCGGTCGCTCAGCTTCAGGTAAGAGAGCAATTGCGCTTCGTGAATCGGATGGAGCCCCTTCACGACCTTGAGCTCTACAACTACCGCGCTCTCCACTAGCATGTCGATGCGATATACGATTCGTATTCGAATACCCTTGTACTGGATTGCAACGGGCACCTGCAATCTGACGTCAAGCGACCGAGAGCGAAGCTCGTGCGCGAGGCACGCAGAGTACGTGCTCTCCAAGAGGCCTGGACCAAGCGCCTTATGTACGCAGATTGCGGCATCGACTATCTCGCCGCTAGTGAAGTTGAGTTCGGGCATGTGCCGCTTGTCGAAACGGGCCCCAAAAACTCACTCACAGGAGTATCCCTTCTGTACCGTTCCTCCGCCGCGCGAATCCCGATTGCTCCACGAAGAGTAGCCCTCTGCGCTCTCCGCGCCCTCTGCGGTGAATCTGTTCTCTGCGTTCTCAGCGGTGAATGGACTAGCGCATATTGCCCGTATGCCCGAGCGAATACCGCCCCGGCTGCGGCCAAACACACAGCCCATGCGGTTCGCGACCAACGGGAATGCGGTGCGTGAGCTGACCCGTGTTTGTATCGAAGACGTACACCTCTTCGTCGTACCGCCCGCTCACCCAGAGCTCCTTACCGTCGGCCGTGACGTTCCCCATGTCCGGGCTGCCGCCGCCGGGAACGGGCCAGTTTGCGATCACGCGCCGAGTTGAAAAGTCGATAACACTCACTGAACCCGGTCCGCGACGACCGGCTTTGAGCGTGTTCCATCCGCGGTTCGTGACGTACAGCGATCGCCCGTCGCGACTGGGGTACAAGCCGTGGGCACCCTTGCCGGTTTGGATGAAGCCGATGCGCTTGAAGGCGACTGGATCGATGAGATGCACACCATCGCGCTTCATGTCGGCAACGTAGAACAGGCTGCCATCCGGCGACGATCGCACATCCTGCGGCATCGACGACGTATCGTGACCCGCGGAATCCAGCACGAGGTAGGCAACCGGCCTTCTGCTCGCCAGATCGAGCTTCATGAGGCGCCCGTTGAATTCGCAGCTCGCGATCAAAAAGCGCCCATCGGGTGTGAAGTCGATGTGGTCGATCCCGCGACAGTCGGTGCGCACGGACTGCACGAGGTTGAGCGTTTGTGCATCGCGAAAATCGAGTCGCATCCGTCGCTCCGCGATGACAATCGCAAAGCGTCCGTCGGGCGAATAGTACATGTTGTACGGATCGTCGACGTGGATCGGCCGGCCTTCCTGGCCAGTTACCGGGTCGATCGGCGTAAGTAGGCTTGCTTGGTTGCTGAGGACCCAGAGGCGTTTGACGTCGTACGACGGCACCACATGCTGCGGGACGGCGCCGGTCGCAAAGCCGCGAATCACGCGGTACGTGGCTGGGTCGATGAGGGTGACCGACGCCGAGCGAGAATTCGGCACGTAGACGAGTGGGCGCGCACTGGCAGCCGTGGGGGAGAGCATGTTTGCGTGCGTCGCCGCGTAGATGTCGACGGCGCCGTTCGCGTCAGTGACTTCGCCTTGCGCGGTGTACGTGGTGTAGTGTCGCGCGCCGTCCGCCGCGAGGGTCGGCGTCCCAGAATTGCCCGAGCTATTGCATCCAGCGACGAGGAGCATGGCGGCAACTACGCCGCATCGAAAGCTGCGCAACATCCGCACGGCAGGGAATCAACGTCGCTGGAACTCAGGCGCGCCGATCGCGAGTCCAACCAGAGCCGCGTAGCTGAGCGGACCGCCCCGATCGCCGTTAGGCGTCGACATCAGGATCGAGCCGCCGGTGCCGGAGGTGTCCCTCGCAGCGAACGGGTTCATCCCCGTCAGAAGAATCGATCGAGTCTCGGTGGACGCCTCACCATGCAGCACGAGCGAGATCACGCTGTCTACGCGCGCCTGCGGCGTGGCGCTCGCAATGTCGCTCACACGGATACCCGGGATGCGGCCTGCCGCGACATCGATGCCGAAACGAATCCGCTGCAGGATGGCGCCGGTGTTCATCCATGTGTTGGCGTCGTCGGGCCAGCCGTCGGGCGTGAGCCGTCCCCACAGCGGCTGCTGCAGCCGCGCCGCGAGCTGTGCCGTTCGACCGAGGGTATCCGGACGGCCACCGAGTGCGCGATATGTGCTCACGACGAGAGCCAGCGGCTCCTTCACTTTGGCGCCATAGGCCGTGTGGGAATAGAACTCGGGACTCGACACGATCAGCGCCATCACGGCGCGGATATCACCATCAGTCCGCTGGAACTCCGCCGCGGCGCGGGCGACGAGCGATCCCGGCGGGCTGTCGGAGACGAACCGCCTAACGAGCTTCGTTGCGATGTACCGTGCCGTGGACGGATGACGAGCAATGATGTCGAGCACCTCCTCGCCGTCTTCGATGCCACGACCGCCGCGCAACGTGACACCAAGAAACTGCTTCGGCTCGGCATCGTGCCACTCGGGTCGGAAAAGGAAGTGACCGCCTTCCCGAGGCGTCGCGATCGACCAGCCCGTCAGTGCTCGCGCTGCAGCGATGACGTCCTGCTGAGTATATCCGCCATCGACACCTAACGTGTGAAGCTCGAGAAGCTCGCGCCCGTAGTTTTCGTTCAGTCCAGCACGGCGACGACGCGCCTGGTCATGGACACGCATCGCTTCGATCGGAGTACGCGCTCGACCGAGGGCGCGCTCCTCGTTGAGCGTGAGATGAAGGCTATCGGCGCGGCTCTGCCAATTGTCGAGGTAGTAGAGCATCGCCGGGCTCTTCGCCACCGCATCAAGGAGGTCGCGGAACTTGCCTAACGCGTGAGGTCGAATCACGTCGCGATCGTACTCGAGCAACGTGAATCGCGTCGGCATCTTGCCAACGTAGACCGAGAAGTGATTCTCCCAGAAATCCGTCATGATCTCGAGCAACTGCCGCTCGCTCAAGGCATCACGAGCGACTTTCGCGCCGAGGAACTCCTGGACGCGCCGGTTCCCGACATCGTTCATGAGCTTGAATCGCGCGCTGTCCTCCGCGGACATGATGTAATGCGCCGTGTCCGGCAAACCGAGCTCGCGCCGTCGAGTGCGCAGGAAAACATCCTGCGGCGGACTCTCGGCGGTGAGCTCAGCGGCGCTCATGTGCAATACGCCATGTGCGGCGTCGATCGAATCGCCGGCGTGATCGGCGAGTGCAGCCGGTGTCAACTGCAGCTGGAGCCAGCGATCCAGCTGCCCCATGAGGTGCTCCGCGTCATGTGGGCGCGCGCCGAACGTGAGGCGTGCGAGGGCCTGCTTGATCTGCTGATCGGCCGTGAGCTCGCGCGGCGCACTCGCTTCGGGCAATACCGGAAGCGTAAGACGCGGCCGAGGTCCCGCGCAGGCAGCAGTGAGCGCGAAAAGCGCGATCCGACATTGGAGCCCAGCGAAGCGATACCTCACAAACAGAATGACCTCGGCCACGGTCGTTTGGTCATCGGGAGCTCGCATTTGGATGCATTCCCAAACGGGCCGTTGTGCACGGTCACGATGTCTTCAGGGAGTTTGTGATTTGTTAGTGGGTTGCGACTGCTTCTTAGCCGCGCGTTAACACCGACAGACCTATCGTTCGAACAGCGTCGTTATGCGCCGAAGCCTCGGTGAGAGTGCCGTGCTCCTCAAGTTACAAAGATGCCTGCCGGATGGATCTTCATTTCAAAAAACAATACTG
>JANWKK010000151.1 GCA_025451425.1 Gemmatimonadaceae bacterium | reverse complement strand
CGATGACCGAGGGACAAATTCACATGGGTCCTGGCACGCTGTACGGTTCGATTCAGCGTATGCTCACGTCCGGTCTCATCGAGGAAGTCGCGCGCAGCAAAGGGGCGCGAACTCCGGCCGCGAAGTCCGACGAGGATGAGCGGCGGCGATACTATCGATTGTCGGCGCTCGGGCGAAGAGTACTGCAGCTCGAGCTGGCGCGGCTCGCCCGAGTCGTGGTGGTCGCGCGTGCCAAACATCTCCTTACGGGACCCGAGCCGGCGTAAGGCCTGCGCTTCTCACTCTCGGCGCTCAGCTTCATCCTCAACTCTATCGGCGCGCGCGCGCGTCGACCGGGGACGTGGTGATCGGCCCCGGCGACGACATCGAGCTGCGCTTCAGCGGCGGGCGCGTCGTGTTGACGAAGCGCGCCGAGTAACGGAGGTAGCTACTTCGCGACTAGTGGGCGAGGCCGCCGTGGTTCTTGCAGACCGCCTTACCCTTGCCCTTTGCGCTTTCGAAGCGGCCGTCGCGGCACTTCACGCGGTCGTGCTTTTCCGCACGGCGTCGCTCTTCTTCGCGCCTGCGCTCTTCTTCGCGCCTGCGCTCCTCCTCGCGCCTGCGCTCGGCGTCGCGCTTGTCGTCCTTATGTGCCCAGCGCCAGCCACGACGCTCTTCGTAAGGCGGGTGCGCTGAGGACGCCGGCGTCCCGGCCTGCGCGACGTGACCGGTCTCGGTGTGTCTGGGCGTGCGGTTGATTAGTGACGTCTTACCTTTGTTGATGCCGCCATGTCCGTCGCAAGCGTTGCTGCCGACGGAGCTGGTGCTCGAGCCATCGTTGCAGGCGGTGCGTCGCGTAGCCTGCGCATGCGCGGCAATCGGGAGTACCGCTGCGAGTAGTGCGGCTGCCACGACGCCGGTTAGGGAACGAGGGAGTGACATTAGAGCCTCGGAAGGGGTCGCGAGATTGACGCCTTTCGACTCGTCATGGTCACCTGGTTTCTAGGCCGAACGTGCGCGAGATCACATACGAAACAGATAGCTCCCTTTCAGGAGGAGCGCGCCCCTGGAGCGACGCGCCCAACGCGAAGGTAGAGCTCGAACGAAGCTGTTCGTGATGTGCGTGGATCGCCCCACACGTTTCCCAGCTCGCGCATCACGATTGGAACTGGATCTTCGCCTTTCGAGTGGATGTAGCGCTGCACGCCCGACCAGCTTCGGAAGTATTGCTCGAGCTGCTCTAGCGCGAACGGATGCCGCATGCAGAAACGGGGCGCGTTGATTTCGGCAAAGGGAAATGGGAGTGGACGATAGTGATCGCGAATTACGCGGCTCTCCTTCGGCCAATAGCTCTGCAGCTTGCCTTCGGAGAAGCGATCGATGATCGCGTCGATGTCGGGCGACATCACGAAGTAGCCGTAGGACCACAGGGCGATGAGTGCGTCATGCCGGGCCACTCGGCGAACTTCGTCGTAGAACGCATCGAGATCGAACCAGTGCGCCGCCTGCGCCACCGTGATCAAATCGACCGACGCGTCCGAAAGCCCGCTTTGTTCCGCGCGTGCGACGCGATACTCTACGCGCGCGTCGGCAATGGCGTGCGCGATTTGCTCGGCGCTCGCGTCGGTTGCGATGACATGGTGAATGTGCCGCGCGAGGCCGATTGCAGCTTGGCCGTTGCCGGTCGCAGCGTCCCATGCGACATCGCGCGCGGGCGCCTGTGACGCAAGGAAGGCGTACAGCTCGTCCGGATATTGCGGCCTAACGGCGGCGTACGCTCGCGCGACTCTCGAGAAGTGATCCTTGAACGATGCCGGGTTCATTTTGCTTTCCCGCAGCCGGCGCAGGCGCCGCACCGAACACCGTGCCGCGGCGTTCGCGTCCGAGCCAAGCGACGATCGCTCCGCCAATAAACACGGTGGCCGCAGTGAGCGCCATCGAGGTGGCGTACGTCATGTGTTCGGCGAGAACTGCCTCGAAATAGGTGACAGTGCCCGCTATCATCACGCCGCATTGATAGGCGAACCCGGGGAGGAAGCCGCGAACCGAGTCGGGAGAGAGCTCGGTAATGTGCGCCGGGATTACGCCCCACGCGCCCGGCACCATGAACTGCATTATGAAAGCACCCGCGACAAGCACAGCGAGACCCGGCGCATAGGCCCAGATTGGAATCGCCAGCAGCGCAAGCATGAGTGCAATGACGATCGATCGCCGCCGTCCGATGCGATCGGAAATGTGGCCGAAGACGATTCCGCCTGTGATCGCTCCCACCATCGAAAATGCCGTCAGGTTCGCTCTCTTCTCGGGAGTAAAGCCCCAGTCACGCTGGAGGAATGTTGGATACATGTCCTGCGTGCCGTGCGATATGAAGTTCATCATCGTCATCAGCAGGACCAGGTAGAAAAAGAGCTTCCAGTGCGAGACGATACCGCGGCCGAGGTCCCCCCAGCTTTCATGCTTCGTTCGCTCCCACACTTCGGATTCCTTCACGCCGAGACGAACGTAGAGCGCGAGTAACGCGGGCAATCCGCCAATGAAGAAGAGGGGACGCCATCCCCACCGCGGGAAAACAACCAGATATGCCAGCGCCGCGAGCAGATAGCCGCAAGCGTATCCCTCTTGCAGCAGCCCGGAGAGAATACCACGCCGCTCGGCCGGAGCCTTCTCCATCGCGAGCGACGCGCCGACACCCCATTCGCCACCCATGCCGATTCCGAAGAGCGCACGCAGCACGAGAAATGTTCCGAAGCTGTGCGCGAAGCCCGTCGCTACTTCAACGACCGAATAAAAAACGAGATCGATCATCAACGGCAAACGCCGACCGTAACGGTCCGCGAGGAGGCCGAAGATAAAGGCGCCGACAGGGCGAAACGCGAGCGTCACCGTCAGCGACAACGCAAGCGCTTTGTCGGGACGTCCGAAATCCTTCGCGATGGCGGTCAACGTCATCACGACGAGGAAGAAATCGAACGCGTCGAGCGTCCAGCCGAGGAAGCTGGCCGCGATAGCGTGCCGATGATCTGTTGTGCGTGTGGCGGACGTCGTCACGGTGCCTTGGCGAGAATTGCCGAGGCGCCATCGAACTGCTGCGCTGCGCGATGCACCGTGGGATCGACGAGTGCCGCAACGCGATAATAGCCGGCGTCGCCAAACTTCGCGCGTGCGAGCGCGCGGACGAGGACCCGTTGAAGGGCGCTGTCAACGTCGTTGCCGGCCGGAATAGCGACCGACTGCTGCGAAGCGAAGGACCGGAAATCGGCAATCGCCGAAGGAGGCATCACTGGCTGGGAGGCTAGAGCATCGAGTGTGGCTGGAATTCCGACGTTCGCACTAACGTAGCCACCGATCCACTTTAACACGAGATCGTTCTCACGCATGTGCGCGAGCCACAGCGGTTGAGGGTCTTCCGCGAGCCTAACGTCAGGGTATATCCCACCGCCGCCATACACAGTGCGCCCCTGATCCGTTTTGCAGCTTGGCCGCCCAACAGTATCGCGTTCGACACCGGCGAGGCGGTAGTACTCGTGTCGTGAGATCGAGTGATACTGGCGCTGAATCACACGGCCGCAGGGCGTCCGGACGTGACCGATGACGAGCTCGATGAATGACCCGTCAGACATCGGAAAACCAGCCATGAGCAGCGACTTGCCGAAAGTCGGGGTTCCAACGACGAGCGCGCGGTCGTGATCCTGAAGCGCACCGGCGACGAGCTCCGAGGCACTCGCGGTCCCATCGTTCACCAACAGTACGATTGGATAGCGTTTTTCGCTCCGCCAGAATGAACGTGAAACGCGTGAGGTATCGGTGACGTCCGCTTTGCGACCTTCGGCGGTATAGACGATCGCCCCTTTGGGCAGGAACTCTCCCGCAATCTTCGCCGCCTGGTCGACGCGGCCGCCACCGTTGTCGCGGAGATCGATGAGGAGCCGCGTCATTCCCTGCTTTTCCATTCGGCCGAGCGCGTCGTGGAGATCGTCGGCCACCTTGTCATTCACGAACGTCGTGATTCGAACGTAGCCCGTTTGTTGATCGAGCATGAACGCGGCCGGTACCGCGGTAGCGTCATCGACACGCTCGCGTTTCACGATGCGCACGAGTTGCACGGTCGATCCATCGATCCGGCGCCGCTCGAAGCCTAACGAGACGGTCGAGTTCTTCGGCCCGGCGATGCCGATATCGAGCTCCATCGGCGACGTTGCGTCAACGGGCTTGCCGTCGATACTCACCAGCTCGTCGCCAACCAGGATGTCCTGCTCCGCTGCCTTCGACTGCGGCTCGACGCTGACCACGACCGGTGCGCCATCGATGAACCGGAAATCTACCGGCACCGGATAGAGCTTCCCGTCACGATATGCCGCCGCCCTCGCGGGATTCAAGCGAACCGCGGGAATGACAAAGGAGTGCGGGTCCGCTGCGTGGACCATTCCTTCGATCGCCGCCATGAACAGCTCGTGCATGTCCAGCGAGTCAGGATGGTTCACGCGGATCTGGTTGAGCACCTGGCTGAACATCTGCAGGTCCTCGGCGGTGCTGCGGGGGCGCAGCGGGCTGCGGGACGCGGTGTCCTGTGCGCCGGCAAGCGTTGGCAGCGCGATCGCAGCGACGGCGACAACGGCGACGCGCCGAACAGACAATCGTAAATTGTTAGGCATCGAACTCTCCAGCATCCTTGATGGCTAACTCACGCACGTGGTCTTCCGCTTCCTTGCGCCTCGGATCCGTTTGGCTGGCGCGGGCCAAAAATGCCCGATACGACGCGAGCGCTTCGGGTGCCTTGCCTTGGGAATCGAGCACCAAAGCGAGCATGAAATATGGTGACGCGTAAACGGGATCGACCTCGATCGCCTTACGAAACTGCGCCTCGGCTTCGTCGAACTTCGCGGATGTGATCAAGCTGTAGCCGTACGCGAAGCGCAGCGTTGGATCATTGGGGCGGATCTGGACGGCGAGCTCCATCTCGCTCAGCGCCGTCGCCGTGTCCTTCGCCGCCATCGCAAGATTGGCAAGCTGCACGTGCGCCGGAAAGTACGCGAGGTCCTCCTCGAGGGCCCGTGCGAATGCTTCCTTTGCCGCCGCGGCGTTGCCGAGACTCTGTTGCACCAGGGCGAGGCTGTGCTCGAGCAGGGCCTTGGACTCGTACGCATATACAAGTTCCCTCTTGTCGGCTTTTCTCAGCTCGTCCAGTGATTGAGTCAGCTCCGTCAATGCGCTGTCCGGCTGGCGCACTTCAAAGAACAGCCGACCGCGTTCCGCTCGAAGATCGGCTTTGAAGCGCGCGTCTTTGATCGCGTCGGCGTAGTACTTCAGGGCATCGTTGAAGTTGCCTTCACCGTACGCGCGCCGCGCCTTGAGCGCGGGCGGCATGCGCGTGAGCCACACATTGATCGCGTACTGGACATTGACGTTGTTCTGCCGCATGTACTCGTCGGCGAAGCCGTTCAGGTAGCTGCGAAAGAGCAACGCGTCGAGTCCCCGGTACATGAACGGATTGATCGTCAGCGCATAATAGTAGAGCGAATCGATGCGCTTGATCTCGTCGGACTGGAGCGTACGACGATCGTCTTCCATGTACTGCTGGAAGCGATTCTTGTCGATAAGGAGCAGCGCGGTGCGACGCGCGTAGTAGGCATCAGGGACCGTGGGATTGATGCGCACGGCCCAATAGAAGGCGTCGGCAGCCTCCGCGGGATCACGCTCGAGCTTCGCGAGCCCGTAGTCGTAGTACGTTCGCGCGTTGTTCGTGTCGGCGTCCGCGGGAAGTCGCGGCCGCTTGGGCTCGTTTTTCGCTTGTGCGAGCGCAATGTGCGCCGCGGTCATAAGGACGACGACCGACAATGACCGCGACGACACCATTGCAGTTCGTGCCGGGGTGCCGTTAGGCATGTACCTCACTCACCGCCCTTGGTAGCTAGCTCTCGCACGCGTTCCTCGGCGTCCTTTCGTCGCAGATCCTGCTGGCTCGCGCGGGCGAGAAAAGCCTGATACTGCGGCAGCCCGTCGCTGCCCTTCCCTTCGCCGTCGAGCACCTGACCGAGGACGAAATACGGCGGTGCGAAAATGGGATCGAGCTCGATCGCCTTGCGCAGCTGGACTTCAGCATCTTTGAACTTGCCGGACGACGCGAGGGCATAGCCGTAGATGTAGCGAAGTGAGGGATCATCGCCACGGATCTGCACGGCAAGGTCCATTTCACTGAGCGCCGTTGTCGTGTCCTTCGCCTCGAGCGCGGCGAATCCCAACTGGATGTGCGCCGGGAAATACGAGAGATCCTCCTGCAGCGCCTGTCCGAAAGCCTCCTTGGCCGCCGCGGCGTTGCCGAGCCGCTGCTGCACGAGACCGATACTGTGTTCCAGCAGCGCCTTGGAGTCATACACGTACACCAGGTCTTTCTTGTCCGCCTTTCGAACCTCGTCGAGCGCCTGCGTCAGCTCGGCCAGCGCGCTATCGGCCTGGTTGAGTTGGAAGAAGAGGCGGCCGCGCTCAATGCGGTAATACCACTTGGAGCGAGCGTGCTTGATCGCCTCAGCGTAGAGACTCAGCGCGTCTTCGAAGCGGCCCTCGCCGTAGGCTTGGCTTGCGCGAAAACCTGCCGGCCACTGTGCCATCTGACGTTCGAGAAAGTACTGCACCTCTCCGGCGCTCACATCACGGTTTGCGCGCGCATACTCCTCGGAAATGTTGCTGACAAATGCGTGAAAGAGGCGAACGTCGAGCTTGCGATAGAGGAAGGGATTGATCGTCAGCGCGAACAGGTACAGCGAATCGATGCGCTTGATATCATCCGACTCGATCGTCCGGCGATCGTCGGCCATATACCGTTGGAATCGATACGTGTCCGCAAGCAGCAAGGCGCAACGACGCGCATAATACGCATCTGCTGATGTCGGATTGATGCGCGCCGCCCAGTAGAACGCATCGGCGGCCTTGTCGGGATCACGCTCGAGATTCTCGAGGCCCAAGTCGGTGTAGACCTGCGCGTTGTTGGTGTCGACGCCCGCCGGGAGCTTCGGACGCTTTGGTTCGTTCTTCTTCTGCGCGAACGCCACCTGGCTGCCAGCCAAGAGCGCAATCACGAATGCGAACTTGATCGACGATCGGAGCATCTGCGTCCTCCGCTTAACGGGTGGGGGGCCAAGCGGTGCTACTCTGTTTCAAAAACTTTTCAAGCGCAAGGTTGTAACAAAACGGGGGCGCGCTGCCCGATGGCAGCGCGCCCCGTTCGATCGGCTCGATTGTCCGCGTTCCTAACGTCCTGCCTTACTTGCCGTGCTTTACCTCGAACTTGTCAACGTGCACGTCGAGGTTGTGGTTCACGCGGATACCCGTCTGTCCCTCGGCGGCGAAGTTGTGCATTTCGGCTTTCGAGAACGCCTTCACGACCTTGCCGTTCGCGAGGAAATCGACCGAATCGGCGCGCACACGGATCGCGAGCTCGTTCGTCGATTTGCCGGCGGCATCCTGTTTGTTCGTCGCGTCGGTCTCCGTCCAATCGACGATCTTGTGCACGTCGTTGCCGGCGCGATGGTTGATGAGATACTTACCATCGCCGCGCGTCTCGAAGTACACGTAGCTCTGCGTGGAATCGTTCAGGTTTGACCCACCGATGAACAAGCCATACGCCTCGGGATGCATCGGCGCCTTCGTCTGCGTGAACGACGCGCTCACCGTGTAGTTCCCCTTCGCCGCGTCCTTCGGATTCCAGTAGATCGCCGCCGGGCCCGAGGTGACATGATAACCGCTGCCCATCGACGCAAACTTCGCGTCATCAAGCTTCATCCCCCGTCGCTCGGCTTGAGGGTCAAGGCGACCCATCCAGCCCGCCGCGCTGATCCCGCCCGCGACCTTGTGCGTCGGATCGTTGTCCTTCGCCGCCTGCTGGGCCGCCTGCGCGCCGAGCGGCGCAGCCGCGGCGACGAGAGCGAGCGTGAGAATCGTGTTACGCATATCTACTCCTCCTGAGAGTGCATTCGATCTTCGGGGTGGGACCGCGTCCGTCGCTCCGCCGACGGACCACGCGGGGCCGGTAATATGGCTCCCGGACCGCCGCGAAGGGAGGCACCTGGGTTCTCATCCGAGATCCCTGACGAATCCTTTAACTCTGGGCTTGGGGACCTCAGCCGTCACCCCAAAAGCCCTCTAGTCATCAGTCAGCCGAAATCTCCCCCAGATGCATCCTCCGATGATGCGCCCGATCGTCAGCCGGTGCGCGCGCGCCGAGAAGCGATACTACGATCCCGACGATGAACGACAAAGGACTCGTCAGCAACGCCGGATTCTTGAGTGGGAACCACGCCGTGGTGTGCTTCAGGATATCGACCTGAATCGTCGGCGAGAGGTAGATCAGCAGCAGCGTCGCAAGCGTCCCGAACAACATGCTCGTCACTGCGCCCGCCGTCGTGAAACGGCGCCAGAAGATGGACATCAATAGTGCCGGAAAGTTGCCGCTCGCCGCGATCGCAAACGCTAACGACACCATATAAGCGACGTTTTGGCCCTTAAAAGTGATGCCGAGTACGATCGCGATAATTCCCAACAAGACCGTCGCGCCACGCGCGACGCGGAGCTCTTCGCGCGAATCCGCCTCGCCGCGATGCATCGCGTACACCCACAAAACATGCGAGAGCGCGGCCGCGCCGGAGAGTGTGAGCCCTGCGACCACCGCCAGAATTGTCGCGAACGCCACCGCGGCGATGAATCCAAGGAACGGCGTGCCGCCTAGAAACTGGGCAAGGAGCGGCGCGGCCATGTTACCGCCCTTGTCGACCGCTTTGATCGCGTCGGGACCGACGAACACCATCGCGCCGAAGCCGAGCACGAAAGTGAGTAGGTAGAAGAAGCCGATCAATCCGGTGGCGTAAAAAACGTAGGTGCGAGCGGCGCGTGCGTCAGGTACCGTGTAGAAACGCATCAAGATGTGCGGCAAGCCCGCGGTGCCGAACATCAGCGCCATTCCGAGCGAGATCGTATCGAGCGGATTCGAGACGAGCTTGCCGGGATTGAGCACGCCGGCGCCGTACTTTGTCGCCGCGGCTGCGAAGAGCGCCGCCGGGTTGAAGTGGAAGCGAGCGAGCACGAGCATCGCGAGCAGAAAGGCGCCGCACAGGAGCAACGCTGCCTTCACGATCTGCACCCACGTCGTCGCGAGCATACCGCCGAACAGCACATAGGCGATCATGGCGACACCGACGATCACGATCGCCGTCTCATACGAGAGACCGAACATCAGTTTGATCAGGCCGCCCGCGCCGACCATCTGCGCGATGAGATAGAGAATCACCGTCGCAAGCGTACCCACAGCGGCGGCAATGCGCACCGGCGTCTGCTTCAGTCGCAAGGCAACGACATCAGCAAATGTGTATTTCCCGAGATTCCGCAGTGGCTCGGCGATGAGGAACAAGACGACCGGCCAGCCGACGAGCCAACCCGTGGAGTAGATCAAGCCATCGAAGCCTGTCGTCGACACGAGTCCCGCAATCCCAAGGAAGGACGCCGCACTCATATAATCGCCGGCGAGTGCGAAGCCGTTTTGGCCCGGACTGATCGTTCGCCCCGCCGCGTAGAACTGCTCCGTCGTCCGCGTGCGGCGCGCCGCCCAGTACGTGATGACGAGCGTGATGATGATGAAGAGAATGAAGAAGCCAATCGCTACGGCGTTGGGCTGTCCGATCGCGCTTGTATTCATCGAATCGCTCCCGCGCCGCTCGACGTTTTTTGTAGCTCACGGAGTGCAACGTCGTATCGCGTGTTGGCCCAGTGCACGTACCAGTAGGTGAGCAGCCACGAAACCACGATCACGAGGGCGCCGAGGAGGATGCCGACCGTGAGTCCCGGCGTCAGAAGGACCGCGAGCACCGATCGGCCGTACGCGATGAGAATGATGAACCCGAAGTACAGAACGATCATCACCACGGTGAGCGTCAGCGCAATGCGCCAACGCTGCGCTGCGAGCGCATGGAGGCGCTCGTCGGCCTCGACTGAACTGGATGGGCTCATGAGTGGAGGGGCTAGGGTCTGGGGGCGTAGGGGCGAGGGCGCGTCGTTAGGTGCTACGTGTTGATCAGTATCCCGCCGCGTACCCATCCTTCCTCGGATCCGACCCGGCCATGTAGCCGCGCGGCAGCTTGATGATCGCCTGACTGCCGCCGAACTGCAGACCATGTATCGGGATGATCTCGTGACCAAGAGCGGTAAGCGCCGTGCGAACGCTGTCGGTAATCGGCGCTTCGAGCAGCACGTGCGTTCCTTCGGTATGACGGAACCGCGCCGCGTCCATCGACTGCTGGACATCCATGCCGAAGACGAGCAAGTTGAGCAAGAACTGAACATGCCCTTGCGCCTGCATCGCGCCGCCCATCAGACCGAAGCTCATCCACGGCTCGTCTCCGCGGCCGTCGGGCTGCGGGTTTGCCGACGGCTTCGTCACGAAACCGGGGATCAGCGTATGGAATGGCCGCTTGCCCGGCGCGACGGTATTCGGGAGCCCCGGTTCGAGCGTGAAGCCGGCGCCGCGATCCTGCAGGGCGAATCCCATCCCCGGCACCACAACGCCTGATCCGAACTCGTCGAACAAGCTATTGATGAACGACACCATATTCCCGGCGCTGTCCGCGACGGTGAGATAGATCGTTTCGCTCGACGTCAGCGCCGGCCCGGGGTCAGCGTGCGTCGCCGCATGCTTCGGATCGATGTGGCTCCGTCGCTCGGCGATGAACTTGTCCGATAACAGATAGCTCGGCGGCACCGTCAGATGATCGGCGTCGCCGACGTACCGCGCGAGATCAGCGTACGCCAGCTTCTTCGCCTCGATGAGAAGATGCAGGTAGGCGCTCGAGTTGTGGCCGAGCGCCGGCAGATCGTACGGCTCGAGCATCTTGAGCATCTCGAGTGTCGCGATGCCCTGGTTGTTGGGCGGCAGCTCCCAGATCCGATAACCCTTGAAGTCGACGGAGATCGGCGTCACCCACGTCGGCTCGTTCTTGCGAAGATCGTCCATCGTGAGAAAGCCGCCAAGCTCGTGCACGCGCGCGACGAGCTTCTCGCCTAACGGGCCATCGTAAAAAGCGCGCGTTCCTCCTTTCGCGATCGCGCGCAACGTTTGGGCGTAGTCGGGATTCCGAAACCAATCTCCCCCTCGCGGCGGCCGTCGGCCCGCACCGTCGGGGATCAAAAAGGTGGCCCGCGCACCATCGTCCCGCTGGAGCACGTCCGCCGCGCCCTGCCAGTCTTCCGAGATGACTGGCGTAACCGGAAATCCTTCGTCGGCATAACGAATCGCCGGCTGAACCGCTTTCGCGAGCGAGATCGTGCCGTAACGCGAGAGCAACGCCTGCCATCCCGCGAGCGCTCCCGGCACCGTGATCGACTCCGCGCTTCGGCCAACGATGTGCGTCCGACCGCGGCGCAGCAGCTCCTCGCGCGTCATCAGCGCCCCCGCGCGTCCGCTTGCGTTGAGCGCGACGAGTTTCTTCTCCTTCGCCGACCACACGATCGCGAACATATCGCCGCCGATGCCCGTCATCATCGGCTCGACGACCGAGAGCACGGCGGCCGCCGTCACCGCGGCGTCGATGGCGTTCCCGCCGTGCTGCAGAACAGAGAGCGCCGCTTCCGTCGCGAGCGGCTGACTGGTCGCGGCGACTCCGTGCGGCGCATACACCGGCGAACGTCGCGCCATGCTCAACGGCCGTGGCGGAGCCGGCGTTTGTGCAGACGCGACGCCCGCCGCGATGGCGAGCAACACCAACGCGGCACCGCGGCCGCCGAAAACGAATCGAAGCATCGAATGAGCGCGTTAATCGTTAGGGTTCATGCAGGTTTGCCGACGACCGGTTGTCCGAACGCGGGTGCCGTCGCCGCCGATGAACCGAGCTGCCGAGCAAAGTAATCCTGATAGCGATCACGGATCTCGCGTTTCTGGAATTTCCCGACGCTCGTTTTTGGAATCGCCGTGACGAACTCGATACCATCAGGCAACCACCACTTCGGGAAGTGCGCTTCGAGATGTTGGCGAATCGCCTCTGACGTACACGTCGCTCCCTCACGCAACACGACCAGCGCGAGCGGCCGCTCGTCCCATCGCGGATGCGAAATGCCAACGACCGCTGCTTCGGCGACCGTCGGCATTCCCATGATTGCATTCTCGAGCGCGACAGAGCTGATCCACTCACCGCCGGACTTGATTACGTCCTTCGCTCGGTCACGGATCCTGATGTACCCTAGCGAATCGATGCTCGCGACGTCACCGGTCTTGAACCAACCATCGTCGGTGAACCGGTCCGCCGTCTCCGGTGCGTTGTAATACGAGGCGGCGACGAATGGCCCTCGAATCTCGAGCTCGGCCATGCCACTGTCGTCCCACGGCCGAACGCCGGAATCGTCTCGGACCCTCACTTCAACGAGCGGCACGGGCCGTCCCGCGCGAGATCGATAGGCGTACTGCGTTTCCGCGTCCGCAACCGCCAGCTCGCTCGTGAGCACCGAGAGACTGCCCACCGGCGACGTTTCCGTCATTCCCCAGCCCTGCGTGATCACAATGCCATGCCGTTCCGCGAACGCGCGAATCAACGATTCCGGAACAGCGGCGCCACCAATGAGCACGCGCTTCAACGAGGACAGATCATATGCGTCGGGATTGCGATCGAGCTCCTGCAGGATACCGATCCAGATCGTGGGCACGCCCATCGTCGTGGTCACGCGCTCGGTCGACATCAACTCGAGGAGGCTGGGCGCATCGAGACATGGACCTGCATGTACCTGGTTGGCGCCCGCCAAGGTCGCGGCATACGGCGCCCCCCACGCATTCGCGTGAAACATCGGTACGACGGGAAGCGCCGTATCCCCCTCGCCGAGTCCGAGACACGACGCCTGCAAGATCACCAGCGTGTGCAGCAGCTGAGAGCGATGCGAGTAGACGACGCCCCTCGGCCGCCCCGTCGTGCCGCTCGTGTAGCACATCGCGGCCGCGTCCCGTTCCTCGATGTGTTCCGCGAACTCGTCAGGCTCGGCCTGTGCGATGAGCGATTCATAATCGAGCGCGCCGGGCGGCCCCTGCCCGTCACCATCGACGACGATTATCTCGCGCACACTCGTCAGGCGATTGCGGAAGCGCTCGAACGCGGGCAGCAGCACGCGATCGACGATGATCACGCTGTCGCCGGCATGGTTCGCGATGTACGAGAGCTCCTCGGCGCCGAGGCGAATGTTGAGCGTATGCACAACGGCGCCCATGCAGGGCGCCGCGAAATACGTCTCGACATGTTGATGATGGTTCCAGCAGAACGTCGCCACGCGATCGCCACGCCGGATGCCGAGCTTGCGCAACGCCCCGGCAAGCCGCCGCGCGCGTCCGAGGACCTCGGCGTACGTCAGATGGCGTACGCTCCGATCGGCCGATCGGCTCGCGACGATCTTTTTCCCGTGGAGCGCTTCCGCGTATCGCACGATCAACGGGATCGTGAGCGGCACGTCCATCATCAGTCCCTGCATCGGCGCATCCTGTACTGAGGCAGCGCCTAGGATGCACCACCGTCGCTGCCGTGGCTAGGGCTCGAGCACTGCCCTGCTATTTCGAGTCCTTGTCCAGATCGAGCGATGCCGAGTTGATGCAGTAGCGCAGGCCAGTTGGCTGCGGGCCATCGTCGAAGATATGACCGAGATGTCCACCGCATCGGGCGCAATGCACTTCTGTGCGAACCATGAAGTGACTGCGATCCTGTTCGGTGTCGACGCGCTCGCTCGCGATCGGCTGATAGAAGCTTGGCCAACCTGATCCCGACTCGAACTTCGTCGACGCATCGAAAAGCGGATTGCCGCACGCCGCGCAACGATAGACGCCGTCCGCGTGCTCGTTCCAGTATTGGCCCGTGAAGGGCGGTTCCGTGCCCTTCTCGCGCAGAACGCGGTACTGCTGGGGGGAGAGCTCCTTTCGCCACTCGGTTTCGGACTTCTCGATGTGCTCGGTCTCGCTCTTGTCAGTCTTGGCGTCGCTCATGGGGCCCTCTCGGTCGCATCCTCAGCTGCATACGTGACGAGTGAATAGGGGCGAGACCAATTGCTCGCCATTATTCACTCGTCACTCGCAACTGTTAGTCCGTGATCTCCTACCCCGCGTAGCAGTACGTACAGCCTTTCTTCTGCGCGCGGTTCACCGCCAGGACGCCGGACGGGACGACATTCACGCCCTTGAACATCCCTGCGAGCCACTCCTGCTTCGCGCCCTCTTTCGGCAACCCGGCTGCGCCCGCCGCCATTCCGCTCAGAATCGTGAGCGCGACGTTGCAGCAGGTAAAGATCACGCCACGCGCCTGCAACTTTTCGAACGCCATTCCGGGGAAGAGCAGCTCACCTTCCTTCACGTACGCGTATGGATTGCGCACCGCCGGCGCCTTGGTCACAGGATCGTTGATCTTGAACATCTCGCCCAGCTTGTACTTCGCCCAGATCTCGTTGTTGAAAGCGAGCGGAATCGAAAAATGACGTAGCCCGACGACGGCGGTGATGTCCTTGTCCTGCACCTTGTACGTCTCGCCGATCGTGTTCATGAACGTAAACGCGAATCCGAACGGGAATCCGTCGTTCACGCTGACGGCGTCGAAGAATTGCCGGTGCGTTCCCGTTATGCCGTTCATCCAATCGTCCGCTCCCGCGCCAAATATCGGCTCTGCTTCAACAGCTCGCGGGTTGGCCGACGCGACACCCATGAGAGCGAGAGTGCCCGCGGTGAGTCGGCCGATAAATCCACGTCGATGCGTCGGGGCCTGCGCTGCGGGGAGTAACATGACGCGCCTCCTGCAAAGTGAGGGGTTCGTGCCTTCGCATCTCGAATGACGCGCAGTGGTCTGTGCGTTTTGCTCAGCGTAGACGAAACTGCTCCCTACTTGCGGCGCGTTAATAAGAGCAGCGCATCGTCCGTAATGCAACGACTATTCGTAGTGAACATCCGTTAACGCGGCGAGATCGCTCACCGTATCGACGTCCAACGGCATCGCGCGGTCGAAATCGACGCACCGCACGCGTGACGGATCGCGTTCGACGATCGCGCGCGCTCCGTGGTCGCCGATGACTTCGAGCAGCTCGGGCACAAGCTCGCGAGCGAACAGCACCGGGTTCCCGAATTCGCCGCGAAAGCGAGGCACCAGGATTGGATGCCGGCGCCGGTCATCTGGCGTTCGATCGACCGAGAGCAGCGTTTCGATAATTCCCGTTCCCGTTAGGGGTTGATCGCCGAGTGCGACAAGAAGCTCCTCGGCCTTCGGCCACAGGCGCATCGCTTCTGAGAGTCCCATCTTCAAGGAGGTGCTCAGGCCCGAGGCGTAATCCGGATTGAACACGAAGGGCACCTCCATTCCATCCAGCGCGCGACGGACCTGATCGTCGTCACGCCCGGTGACCACGATCACATTCGGCAGCCCTGCCGCGAGAAGGCCCGCGACCGAATGGCGAACAAGCGCGACAGGACCGTCTCTTGTCGGGACCATCGCCAACAGCTTTTGTGTGCCGTCGAACCGCCGGGCGCTGCCCGCGGCGAGGAGCACCGCGGCGATCATGCAGACGGCTGTCGCTCGATGTCACTCGCAATGGAAGCGAGTGCACGGCGCAGCGCATCGAGAGGAAGTGTGGCGCAGCGGCGCCGCGCCGCGGGCACGCTGCTCTCCAACAGCGCGAGTGCATCGTCGTCGTTGAGTCGCGCCGCATCAGGACTCGACATGCCGCGGAGGTGCTCCGTGAGCAGAGAGGCCGCGGCAATGCAGATCGCGCACGCGTTCGCCGTGAATCGCGCATCGGCGATCACGCCCGAGTCGATCAGAACGGCCACTCGGACGCGATCGCCGCACAATGGGTTCACGCACTCGGCCGTAGCTGTCGCGTTAGGCAGCGGCCCGTAGTTCCGCGGCCGCCGGAAGTGCTCCGTGATGGCGCTTCCGTACGGCAGGCCTTGGCCAGTCATTAGTCCGCAACTTCTCCGCGCCGTCGCGAACGCCGGTACGGCGGAAAGCGGTACGCCATGTCGCGCGTGAGAAATCCACCGTGCCCGAGTGCAGCGAGCTCCGGGCTGCCGATCGAATCTCCACACAGAATGCGCGGCAGCACGAGATCGAACACCGTCGCCTCGGAGAAGAGCCCGCACGACGGCAAGCCCAGAATCGGAACGCTTCCGACTCGACCGATCCAGAACAGACTTCCTGGATGCGCCGGCACACCCTGACGCACACGCTGGCCACCGAGGTCGGCAAGGGCGAGGAACGTTGGATCCAGCTCGTCCATCGCTCGCGTGCCGGCGACAACGAGGATTTCGCAACCGCGCGTCAGCTCCGCCTTCAGCGCCGCCGCCACGGCGTCGCGACGTGCCTCGGTGACCACCGGGGGCGTCAGCTCGCCCCCCAGCCAACGGACCTTCTCGCCCAACGACTCGGCGAAGCGCGTGATTGTCGTCGCATTTCGGTCACCTAACGACGCGAGCACGATGGCGCCGATGCGTGCGCGACGGAATGCCCGGATGCGAATCAGACCGGCTGCTGATCGCGCGACGCTGGCCGCTCCATCGACCAGCTCGCGCGGCACCGCAAAGGGAGTGATCTTCGCCCGGGCAACGACCTCGCCCTCATCCACGACATGCCCGTGAAACAGCGTATACACCGATAGCCCTTCGCGTCCATTCACGTCCGTGAGGGGATCGATCGATACGTCCACGATGCCGCGACGCGTCGCGATCAGCGGCCAGTGCCCCGCTGAACGGTCACCAACGCGTACGCCGTTCCCGGCCGCGGCGCACGCGAGACGCGGGCCCGCGTCGTCTTCGTGCATCTCGTCGGGGGCCAAGGCCGCCACGTGAAGCTCCTGCCACGGCACCGTGCGCAGGCGCGCCACGTCGTCGAGGTTCAGCACTCTCCCTTTCGCGATGCACACCGCACCGCGCGCGTCACGGACATCGTGCACCAGCACGCTGCCCGCGAGCGAGCCGTCGAGCGCCTCACCACGAGAAACCGCGCGATACTGCATCAGCTCACCGCGATCTCGCGCTGATCCGCCCGCCCCGCCGTTGCCGTCACGTTAGGCATCGGGCGATCCGTCGCATTCGAGCGTCCCTCGCGAACCGCGACGATCTCCGCCGCGATCGCCAACGCGATCTCGGCGGCGCTCTTTGCGCCAATGGAGAGGCCGATGGGTGAATGCAGTCGGGCGAGATCGGACGCCGTAAAGCCTTCCTCACGCAGCATCGATCGAATGGTCTCGCCGCGCCGGCGGCTTCCCAGCATGCCGACGTAACCCACGTCGCTACGGAGCACCTCGCGCAGCACTGGAAGGTCGTACTTGTAATCATGGGCGAGCAGGGCAACATAGCTGCGCCTCGTTAGGTGCAGCTGCTCCGTGATCTCGGACGGCATGCCGACGTGGATCTCGTCCGCCGTCGGAAACCGCGTTTTCGTCGCCATCCGCTCGCGCCCATCTACGATGACCGTTCGCATGCCCAGCTCGCGCGCGAATACCGCAAGCGACATCGCGACGTGGCTCGCTCCGCAAATGACGAGCGTCTCCGGAGGTGCGAGTCGCTCGAAGAAAAGCGGCACCTCGCTGTCCGCGTGCTCCACGCGCTCCACTGCCGACATCTGTGCGCTCGCCAGGCGTGTGCGCGCGACTTCGAGGGCCCGCTCGTCGAGAAGAGCGTCGCCGAGTGTCCCGATGACCACGCCGTTCTCGTCGAGGACGAGCCGCTCACTGCGATCGTCGAGTCGCGACACGACCATCGATGCGCGCCCCGACTGATACGCGTCTCGCGCCGCCGCATACGCCCGCATGCTCGCGTCCTTTGCGCTCGCCGGATCCACGCGCTGCACAAGCACATCCACTTCACCGCCGCAGGTCAGACCGAGCTCCCACGCATCCTCGTCGCCTAACGTCATCCGCAGCAGCTCGGGCTTTCCGGAGGCGATCACACCGTCCGCTTGTTCGATCACACGCGCGTCTACGCAACCGCCGATCGTTACGGACCCGAGGATGCTGCCGTCCTCCGCGATCCACATTGTCGATCCCGCCTTCTTCGGCGTCGCGCCAGCGGCGGCAACGAGCGTTGCAAGCGCCGCCGGGCGCCCCGACGCCTCCACAGACGCAAACTGCTCGAGTACCTCGCTCATCGCTCCTCCTCGAGAACCTCCGCAGCCGTAAGCGCCTCCATCCAAACACGACGAATCTCGTTCGCGCCCCGCGCGTTCGGCTCGATCAACGATCGGCGCCAGTACCAGCGATCGCCCTCCGGTGCCGTT
>JANWKK010000150.1 GCA_025451425.1 Gemmatimonadaceae bacterium | reverse complement strand
GCCGGCCTGGTCCCTGGGCTACTTCGGCATCGCGGTCAACTCTGGCGCATTTATCATGACGGCGATCGGGCAGATACGCCGCCATGAGCCGAGTCACCGTTTCGTCGATACCTATTTTGGCCCGGGGCGTCAGCGCGTCCGACGAGACTATCCCAACGTGGCCAGCCACACCGTGATAATCGTGGTCGCGTTGATGTTCCCGTTCGCGTTGGCGGTGCTGACGCTCGCCGACGTGTGAGACCGCGTGAGATCATGATGATCGACACGTACGGGCTCGGACAAGGAAGTGTCGAAACAGGAGCGCGGGAGCGTCGCGCCGCGATTTTGCGCGAACTACCCGCGTCGCTGGACATCGAGAAATGTGGCGAAGCTCCCGGCGTGTCCATCGCATCAGTGCGTGGGTAAGCGTGGATCCGAACCGGATTTTCCCCAGCGACGACTTGTTGGATCATGTGCCGATTCTTCTCGACGGGGTCGCGGATTACTTGGCGGATCCTGCCGAAGCTGTATCAGCTGATGCCGCGGTGCTCGCGAAGGCCAGCGACTTGGCGCGCTCCGGCACGCACAGGGCTTTGACGCCTACGAGATCCTGAAGGAGTACGAGATTCTCGGCGGAATCCTGCTGACATTCCTCTCAGAAATCGTCGACGACATCGAGGAACCGTGCAACCGCGACGAGCTCTTGGCGTGCGCGCACCGTGTATTTCAGGCAGTGGCATTGATACAGGAAGCGACCGCAACGCAATACCTCCAGCGCATGCAGGAGAAACTTACGGAGCGCGAAGAGCGGCTTCGCGCGATCAATCGTCTCATTCCCGCCTTCATGCTCGCGTAGGCGAGTAACAATTAAATCTCTCTAAGATTGACGCTGCGCTGACGTGACTTCTGTATCATCTGGTCGCTAGTCACTGTAAGACGTGCACGAACACTCGTCTGAGTCGTCCTCTTATATCGTCGACGTATGTTCGTGCGCCCCCTCGTATCGGAGGCGTTTGATGAGTAACGTGCGAGGTAATCTCGGAGGCGCAATGCTACTCCTCGTCTGCTCAGTTGCTGCGTTACTTGCTTGCCGCGATATCGAACGCCCGGCGGATCATCCGCCAGGGTCAGCTCCGGCTCGAGAACAGGAAGGGCCGCCGGTGGTGCTCGCGATCACTTGCACGCTGGATGGAGCGAGAAACAGCGTCTCCTGCAGCGTGCCTCTCAGCGTGCCGGCCGGCGTGAGCGCGAGCGTCATCTACGGATCTGTACCCGGCTACGCACAGTTCTATCCGTACAATCTGGTGAAGGACACCGTTGCCCAAACGTGGCAGTTCACGGCGTATGTGCAAAATCTGCTGAAGCAGTCTATCGGCACGCTGAACGGAACGACCGTAACTGGCGTGAAGGTGTTCATTACAGATTTCCACGCGACAGCCGGGACCGGTACAGTGAGTGTCGCTAACGCGGATGGAACGGGCAATTTCACTGCGCCAAATCAGCCTTATTTCAATTACAATCAGATCGTAACGGCAGCTGGCTATACGAGCAACAAGCTTTGGAAGTTCAACGTGCCTAAGACAGTTACTGCCGTTAGCATGAGTATTCTCATCTCGACCGATTTTCCCGCGGAGCAGACGGTAACGTCAACTCCACCGGTCGCAATTCCCGATTGGGTTCAGGCCGATACGAACCTTGGCGGTCCAACCGCAGGAAGTGTCATCGGCGTCAAATACTTCAAACGAGTCATTCGTATTTTCTTCAAGCCATCGGCCACGCTTGCGGATCGCCAACTCGCCGTCGCCCTGGTGAACGGATCGGTGGTCGGCGGATGGCGCGCTCTCGATGGCGCGGGCGGATTCTACGTCGTGCAGGTACCGGACGACGGAACCGGAAGTGGGGTGATGTCGGCCAGTACGGCACTTCAAAATCTCCCGCAAGTGGCGGCCGCTGGAGTCTGGTCGCTGCTCGGCGAACTTTACCTCAAGCCAAATGATGGTGCGGACTTTTCGCGGTGGAGTCTCAATCCGGATAGCACCGATGCCGGCGGGAAGAAGTGGTCACTTGAATCGATTGACGCACCTTACGCTTGGGGCTGCAGCACTGGCAGCTATGCGACGAAGGTCGGAGTGATAGACAACGGCTTTCATGCAGTCACTGATCTGGTCGGAAATTTTAGTGCTAGCGCTGCCTTCGTCTCTCCGTTGGACACCAACCATCACGCGACGCTGGTGAGTGCGATTATGGCAGCTCGCGGAAACAACAGTATCGGCATCACCGGCGCCATGTGGAATGCAACAATTCTCGCGCGCAACCCTGCCCTCGATACTATTTCCGGCCACGTACGACTGGGTTTCGACCCGTACTGGGCAGGATATTTCATAGGCGAACTTGCATCGAAAGGCGCTCGCGTGGTCAACATGTCTGTTGGTCAGGAGTACTTTAATAGCGACCATACATACCGAAACCCTGGCAGTTTTGGATCTGATGCACCGATTGCCCTGACCACGTTTAACCAGTTTAAGAACGGTATTCGGCAAGGGCAGGCCGACTTTCACGTCACGGCTCTGCCTCTGATTGTGATCGCAGCCGGCAACTTCAATCAGCCAGGAGCGAATGGTACGACCGACTCTTGGTGGAGCATTCTTCCCAGAATAGCCGACTCACTTCACGACACTGTGATCGTTGTTGGAGCGTCGACGCAAACTCGGGCGGTCGCAAAATTCTCAGGGGCGAATTCCGGCGGCCACTCCTACGTCGATATCATGGCCCCTGGGCAGGGTGTGTACGGGCTCAAAGTGGATGACTCTCCGGACTCGGCGTCGGGAACATCACTCTCCGCCCCGTTAGTCGCGGCCGCCGCGGGTCTGCTCGTTTCGTTTGATTCTACGCTCGGCGCCCCTGTTGCCGGCCATGGTGCTCCAGAGCTCAAGCAGCTTATCCTTGCTGGCGCCGACAGCAACATGGCCTTCGGAAGTACAACACCACGAATGGCCGGGACGTACAGGCTTCTCAGTCTGTATAAACCGCTCGTGTTGGCCGCGAAGCGACAGGGCGCGCCGGTATGTCGCAATCGAGTCTGGGTCGCGGGCAATAGCGTCGTTGTCCGCCGTACCCCATCACTCGTCGATACAATTTATACATCGACCGTCGGAAGCCCCGAGAACGTCGTCACGTATCATGGCGGAAGACGAATCGACATAAATGTTCCGCATTCTTCGGTTTATGATTCGGTATCGCTGTACTATGCGAATGGGCAATGGACTGGCGGTCCGCCAGGTCCTGTCAACGAATTTTCGCTGACGGGGTCGTCTCGCTCATACTCTAACTACTACCGTCTTTTCGATCCTCGTAGCGATTCACGATCTCACGGCGGTGATAGCGTCCCGTCGATCGTTCTTGACTCCCATGGCGCCGCAACAATAGTCGTCCTGGACACGACGCTAACTACTCGCTTTCGAACACTTGGCACAGTTCCGGACAGTCTAGTCGTCGCTTGGGCGGAGTCTTACTCACCGACGGGCGACGCGATTTACATGGCTGAGTTCACGAAGGGTTATGTCGGAGTAAGGGTCTATAAGGCGCCGATGCAGGGCGGCACGCCGACTCTGCTATTCTCACTTCCCAATGGCAATGCAACCTCGCTAGCCGTGTCCGAGGACGGCACTGAGCTCGTCGCGGACGTCGAAACACAAGGACTGTCCGGCTATACGTGCGCGACAGAATATCGCAGCACCTCTACCGGTTTCATGCTTGACTCTGTAAACGCAATCAATCTTCCCGATTGCAGTACCTATACGAAAGGTGCATCGTCCGCTCGGCGCGTGGCGTCTAGCAATCGATACGGCCCACCCAGTGCGGCGGTAGGCTCCGCTCCAAGACCGTAGGGTACGACGCCCTGCGCGGTGCTTGGAAGTGGCCCGTGCACGTAAGGATGTGCGCGGGCCACTTTCGATAGGCATTGCTGAGTGGATGCCTCGCTCTTGGAGGGTCGGTAAATTTGGAGTAGGCCAAGACGCGTCACGCCCAACAATCACGGCGCGCTGCGCTATTGCTCGAGGGGGGGATATCTCGTAACCCCTGATGTCACTGACGGATTAAGAAATATCCGCCCTCGAACTTCAGCCCCTGGGGTCCGAGATGCACAAAACCCGACCGCGTTTCCCGCGGCCAGGTTCGTGTCATCGATATCTCGTGCAGCTACGATAGGAGAAGACCCGTTGAGTTTCGGAGTTCCCCCTCGAACATCACCTCGGCGACGGATGACAGTTAAATACGACTGCCAACTCGCCGGCCGTACTTGATTGCGCTTGTCGCTGGTGCATTGCAGTTCTATGCGCGCACCACTATTCGATAGCCTGTTGTTCTCCCGGCGCCTCGACCGAACGAAGCGAGCGCTAGTCCCCCAGGCCGACGCGATCACCGTCGCCGGTAATGAATTCAGCAATTCGCGCGGAGGGGCGACTCGCACGGCATTCGTAGTCGGACAGTACCTCGCGCCAAACTCCGTGCAATCCTGCAGCGATCTCTTCGAGGCGACTCAGCGCTGGCCGCGTGAGTCGTTGGTAGAGCGAGAGGCCTGAGGGATCGCGGTTGTAAACAGCGAGACGGTTCGTAGCAATACTCTCGTATGATGCCGCCGCTCACCTCACCACCGACGTCAGCGAGCATACCCTCGAGGCGGAAAGGAACGCACGGCAGACCCGATGCCGGACCGGTTCCCTGGTGCCATCTCCTCGATGACTTTGTAGATGATCTCGGCTACGCCGCGCGCACGCTGCGACTCGCCCCAAGTTTCACGCTTGCAGCGGTGCTGTCGCTGGCAATCGGTATCGGCGCGAACACGGCAATCTTCAGCGCAGTCGATGGCATCCTCCTCAAGCCATTACCGTTTTCGCAACCCAATCAGCTCGTGGCGCTCTTCCAGAACGACCGGAAAAAGGGCGTCGATCACGACGACGTTGCTCCGGCAAATTTTGCGGATTGGCGTGAGCGCAGCAGAGTATTCGCAGGGTTGGCCGCCGCCGAGCCGTTCGCATTGAACTACTCCAGCCTCGATGGCGAGGAGCAGATCTACAATTGGAACGTCACGCAAGACTTCTTCGCCGTACTCAATGCTCGTCCCTTGCTCGGCCGTCTCTTGCAGCCGCCGGATTTCATACCGAACAGCGAACACGTCGTGGTTCTCACCTACGGTTCATGGCAGCGGCGATTTGGTGCGGACCCAAAGATTGTCGGGAAGCAGCTCACACTCGGTCGCGCGTCCGCCACGATCGTCGGCGTGCTGCCTAAGGAGTTTGCGTATCTTGCGAGCTCAAAGATGGAAATGTATGTACCCAAGGTCCTGGACAGTGCGGAAGTCCGGTTGCGAAGCATGGCGTGGTATCACGTCGTGGGGCGTCTCAATCCTGGCGTGACGATCCAAAAAGCGCGCGCGGATATGAATGGCGTTGCCGCGCAACTCAGTACGGAAAATCCGGCGACGAACGCCGAAATTGGGGTACAGGTGGACAAGTTGGATGCCGCAATCGTGGGTGATACGGCGCGCGCTCTTTTCCTGTTGCTAGGCGCGGTAGGGATGGTGTTGCTCATCGCGTGCGCGAACGTCGCGAACCTGATGTTAACGCGGACGGTTCGACGCAGCCGCGAGTTCGCCTTGCGCGCCGCAATCGGCGCTGGTCGCGGTCGCGTCATCCGTCAGCTGCTGGCGGAGAGTCTGCTCATCGCCTCGGTCGGCGGCATGCTGGGCGTGGGACTCGCGTCGTGGGGCGTATCGACCATGCGCGCGCTGAGCCCGACGTCACTTGCTCGTGCCGCGGAAATGCGTGTGGACCTCGGAGCTCTCGCATTTACGTTCGCGACGATTGTCCTCGCGACAGTGCTTTTCGGATTGGTTCCCGCGATCCGGGCCGCCGCACCCAACATCACGGATGAGCTCAAGACCGGCGGCCGCGCTGCGGGCGCTCCGCGATCCCATCGAGCGCGCGAATTCTTCGTGATTGCGGAGGTCGCACTGGCTATGGTGTTGCTCGTCGGTGGCGGATTGCTGGTGCGCAGCTTCGTCACGGTGGTGCGCGCTGACAGAGGCTATCGCTCTGATCACGTTCTGGCCGCGACCGTATTTGTGTATGAATGGAACAAGACGCCCGGCGCGCGGCGGGACTTTATCGCGCACCTGGTGGAGCGAGCGGGCGCGATCCCAGGCGTCCTCGCGGCCGGCGCTACGTCATCCCTGCCGCTCGACATGGCGATCGAGGCGGACAGGGGAGCATTTACAATCCCCGGGCGACCAGTGGCGGTAGGTGAGGAGCCATCGGCGCACATGACCTCACTCACGCCTGGGGCTTTTGATGCGCTGCGCATCGCTCTGCGTCGTGGCCGGCTGTTTACCTCACGTGACGACTCCTCGAGCATTCCCGTAGCGATCGTCAGCGAAGCAATGGCTGCGCGATATTGGCCAAAGGAGAACCCGATTGGAAAGCGCATTCGCCTCAAGTTCTACGGCCCGTCGAGTGAGCGCGAAGTCGTTGGTGTGGTCGGTGACGTGCGACAAGTTGCGCTGGACGCGCCCGCGGAGCCGACGGTATATGTACCGCACGCCCAGGCGCCGACCGGTGGCGTGGTGCTTGTACTCCGCACCGCAGCGGATCCGGCGCGGATAACTGGAAGCGTCAAGAGGGTAATTGCAGAGCTCAACCCGGCACTGCCCATCGCCGGAATGCAGACCCTGGATGAACTCGCGGCGACTTCCGTCAAACCACGGCGATTCACATTGATCGTATTTACGTGCTTTTCTCTGACAGCGCTGGTGCTGGCCGTGCTCGGCGTCTATGGGGTGATCAGTCAGCAGACCGCTGAACGGCGCAGGGAATTGGGAGTGCGCATTGCTCTCGGGGCGGAGCGTCGCGATATCATGAACATGATAATGCGGCAGGGACTTAGCCTCGCAGGGATTGGAATCGCAATCGGAATCTTCGGCTCGATCGCCCTCACCCGCTTGATGCGGGGCATGCTTTTCGGCGTCGTGCCACTCGACGTATCGACGTTCGGTTTGATGGCGGTCGTCTTGCTTGGCACCGCAATGCTCGCGTGCTGCATTCCGGCGCGTCATGCGACGCGTGTCGATCCACTGATCGCGTTGCGGGCGGATTGAATCGCACGAGGTCACCCTTTCGCCAAGCGTCACGTGCTGGCGTGAGCACTCGCCGCAGCGGTGCACACGCGAAACCTGCGCAGGTTCTGTGACCGGCCACACGGCAAGCACAGTGAGAGAAGAGCCGAGCGACGATTCAAATGATGCAGTGCTACTGTCACGTGCAACCTCGGGAGATGAGCGCGCTTTTGCCAACCTGGTCCGACGGCACGTTCGGGCGGCTACGCTCCTGGCTGCGCAGATCGTCGGAGAGCGCGATGCAGCGGAGGACATCGTACAGGATGCGTTTCTCATCGTGAACGATGGGGCGAGCGCCTATGATCGCAGTCGACCGTTCGCGCCGTGGTTTTACGGCGTCGTCCGAGGTCTCGCTAGGAGTGCACGGAAACGAGAAGCGCGTCGGCGGCGACTTTGGGAGCGTTGGGGAACGCGCGAAACCGATCTCACGACGCTCGCACCCAGTGAATACGCGCTTGGCAACGCTCGGTCGCGGGATGTCGACAACGCTCTGAAGTCACTTTCACCAATGCAGCGGGCATGTTTCGAGCTCGTCTCGGTCAAGCACCTGACGATCAGCACCGTCGCCGCCATGCATGGCATCGCGGAATCGACTGTTCGCCAACACGTGTATCGTGCGCGCCATGCGCTACAACGCTCGCTGAGCAAGGATCGGCCATGACGTCACCACCAAGAGAAAATGAGCTGCAGCCTGAGTCACACCTGTTCGACACCTCCGCCATTCCCGATACGCCCGAATGCTGGGAGGCGCTGTCGAGTCGCATCCAGCACACGGCGAGCATACACCGCACGCGCACCTGGATAGCGAGTTCGCGCGCATCGCGGATCTCAGTGGCTTGCCTTGCGATCGCGGCGGCGTTGGTGCTGCTTCTCTCGGATCGGCGCGCGCCGTCGCGGCAGTCGACTGATGGTGTGCTGCTGGCGCTTGCCCCCACGGATCTCGTGGGGCGCGCACTGGGCGTTCGTGAGCGTCCGCCGTCGTTTGTGGAGCTGTTGCTCTCAACGGCCATCGACGCCGAGCGTGCCAAGTGATGCCGTCGTGGGTGCGTGGCTCACTTGTGCTTGTCGTCACGCTGAGCACTGGAATCGCGCTCGGATTTGCTGCCGGGCGAAAGAAGCCGGCGACGATGCCTGCAAACGCCATGGACCCGGCCGTCTTACTCCGCACGTTCGACAGTGCGCTCACGCTCGACTCGTCGCAACATGACAGAGTTGCGCGAGTGCTCACCAGCCATCAGCGTGTGATCGACTCCGCGTGGGCGGTGGTGCATCCGGTTGTGCGGTCTGCCATCGATTCCGCACAGGAGGAGATTGTGGCAATTCTCACGACAGAGCAGCGAATCAAATACCAGAAGCTGCTTCGCTCCGTGCATCCGGCAATGAAGCAATCGGAAAGACGTCGATAGCGTAGAGATGTGAGCTGATGTGTCGCACTGCGTGGATCCGGCCTGTGGCGCACTGTTGTGTGATCGCCGCAGCGATACCGTTTTCGTGTGTCACAATGGCGGCGATTCGTAAGTA
This sequence comes from Gemmatimonadaceae bacterium, assembly GCA_025451425.1. The sequence goes on along the minus strand of JANWKK010000150.1, from coordinate 1,569 downwards.
TGCCGCCTGTGGCTCTCGCTGTGCGCTAAGGATTTGATGCGGCGCCGCGGGAGATGTCGCAGAAGGTCGTGCTTGTCGCGTCGCTTTGCATCGACGGCGAACAATCATGGTCCACGCGCGCCGAGCGCGCGGGAATGACGACTCGCGAGCTCGACAACATCGGCGCGAATTATCTGCGACGCTGCGTCGCGCGCTCGGCGCCGCGATTCACGAACGGCTTCCCGGCTACAATCTCATCAGCGCGTATCAGGAGATAGTGCACGGGTGTGCCGGGTGCGCGCGTGCTACGAGCGGGTGACGCCGCGCTCGCAGGCGCGGCCATGGTGGTGACCGGCCGTGTGTTGCGTTCGCGACCGACGTCGTGAGCATCGTCGGCCCCACAGTCTGTATCAATCACTGCGATGCACCGGCACTGGCAGGACCGCCGGGCCCTCAAAAGTGCTTCACGTCACCCCCGAAGAACGGACGAAAATCTGCGTGTCGGCGGTTCGATTCCGTCCTTGGCCACTCAGTACAACGAAGCCCACACTTCAGAATTTCTCAGGTGTGGGCTTCGTTCTTTTCTATCCAGGCTCAACGGCATCGATAGCTATCGACGCGTCGTTGTCTCGTCAGAGATCGCGAGGTTTGCAAGGCGAAAGGACATCGCCTGCCGACTTACCTGAAATCGCTTCGCGAGCTCATCGACTTCGTCGTCATCCGCGAGATCAACGCTGAGCTCCGCGATGGCTTGATGCACGAGTTCCGCCGGCATCAATAGCGCGGCCGCAAACGAGTTGGCCTCACGCTCGATTCGATCCTCACCAGTTGCAGATGCTGAATTTCCGGCCGAGTTCGCCGACCCCGCGCTGCCGTCGCGCAAGAAGCACGTGCGCGAGGTGCAAGTGCGTGCGTATCTCTACCAAGCCACAGGCACCCATGCATGCACTCAACCATCCCGAGCGGCCTCGCGTCGAGCAACGTGGGCTGCTCCGCTACGTCAGTCCGGTGTCCGCAGATGTCGGGTCGGTACTTCCACCAGAGGGTGAAGCGCGCGTCCGGTCCGACGACATTACGCGCGCTGTCGAGCATGTCCTGGGCTCATGCCGCCGAGACAACGTCACGTCGCGAGCCTCCGCCTGCATGATCAGCTCGAGACGTCCGAGATTGCGACGGGACTTCACGAACGGTCGAGGTGCACATCGCGCGGGCCACCCGAATGCTCCGCGATCGTCTGCCCACGCCGCTTAGTCAGCGCCGGCCCACGGACCGTTAGCGACGCTCCGCAGCGCGACGCACCGATCGAGGGGATGCAAGCGAATGCGATGTACGTCAGCTAATCGGTGACACATCGCACGCGACGTCACCGACTACTTCCGCTCGTATACGCAATCCGGGCCGCTCACCTGTTCCACAGGGCGTGACGGATCGCGATGGCTTGACGATGGTTTTCCATCCAATCCCGTGACCGTCATGCTCGACATCGACTGGGAATCGATGTTTCAGTATCGCGGAAACGAGTGCACGGCTGAGGAGCGTGAGCTCTTCGAGCACTGGCTCGCCGCGAACGCGCGGAATCGTGAGTTCTTC
>JANWKK010000149.1 GCA_025451425.1 Gemmatimonadaceae bacterium | reverse complement strand
GAACGAGGCATTGCGCCGGCGCCCGCTTGCTCGCGAAGCCGCCAGCGCACGCGCAGCTCGCCGATCAGTGGGCCTCGCTTCGTGACGGCCACGCCGACGAGGTCCGGCACGGCCGCCGTTTCGCGTACCGACGGCGTGTAGAGATCACCGCGGTCGACGCGATCCTCGATACTAAGAAGGTCGTCGATTCGCCTCTTGCCGTCCGCGGTGCTCACAGACACCCGGCCGGCAGAAGACACGTCGAGCCTAACGATCCCGTTGTCGAGGCTATACTCGGTGACGTCGACGCGGCGTGGACGTTTGCCGCCGGAGGTTGCTCTACCTAACGAATAGCCCCTCAAGCCGTAACCGGCGATGGGCTCGACCCACACCGCGGCACGTGTGACGGAGACGAGATCCTTGTCCGGGTAGTGTTGCGGCGACTCGAGCTGGTCGTAGCCGACGCCTCGGTCGAGTAGCTGTATGGTCGAGACGCCGAGTGTGGGCTTTGACTGGCGGCCGGCGCGTCGCACGGGAGCGGCCGCGGAGCCCGGTCCAACGGGTATGTCGGCGAGGAATTCCTTGAGCTCGACGACGGCGACGCCGCCCCGCGCTCGCGCGGCGCGATTGCGCACGACGACGAGCGGCGTCCATGTGTCGCCCGTCGAGCGTAAAGCGACGGGATCCTGACCGGCGAGCTGCGCAATGGCATCGTCGCGAATGCCGATGCCCTGCACTGCTGCGTCATCGAGCCGGAGATCCATTGCGGCGGCGACGGCGTCGATCGAACAGCCGCATAACGTGTCGTGCGGATGCGTCTCGAGCAGCGAGCGCCAGGCCGCGACGAGCAACGGAAGTCGGGATGACCCGCCATGCCATCGCGCGATCGCCGACCACGGCTCCGCGTCGCGGAGAAGGAGCCGCTCTACGAGTGCGCTGCGTCGCTTCTGCGCGGCGCGGGATGCGAACGTGCCCTGGAGCGTCCACGTGTAGCCGTACGAATCGCGTAGCTCGCCCGCAACCACCGGCAAGTCGCGCGTGCGCGCGCGATCCATCACCGCATCTGCAAACGCACCGAGCGAGCTCGCATGCAGCGCGTCTCCGGTCGCTGCTGCCGCGAGGGCGATGGCCGCTACCGCCTCGCGGTAGTGTCGTTGGCGAGCATGGTGGTCGGCGCCGTTGGGCCCGAGCACCACGCCAGTCGCGGAGCGGTGTGCGAACACGGCACGCAGGCCCCGCCAGCGCTTGCGCGCCGCGCTCACGTCCACGGGTAGGTCCGACCCGTACTCATAACCGTTAGGCGGCAGATGATAGAGCAGGGCACGTTCGCCGTCGGGCGCGGTCCAGACCACCGTGTCGGAGGTGGGCCAGCGCCGGCTGCCAAATCCGCGCCACAGCACAATGAGTGGAAGACCGAAGCCGCACGCGATCGTCGGCAGTACGGCCGGATGGCCGAACGAATCGGGGCAGTACAACACCGGCGGCGACGACGTGCGAAAGCGACGCATGATCCGCCGGCCAACGAGGAGATTCCGGACCAGCGCCTCGCCCGAGGGAATCAGCTCATCAGCGAGCACATACCACGGTCCCGCCTCGAGACGACCGCTCTGCAGCAGCGACGTAAGCTCGGCAGCGCGCTCCGGACGTACGCCGATATAATCCTCGAGAATGACGGCCTGACCGTCGAGAAGGAAGCTCTCGCCAGACGCCGGCGGATTGTCGAGCAAATCGTCAATGAGCGCGACGAGTCGCTGCCGAAAGCGCACGAACGGCTGATACCATTCGCGATCCCAGTGTGTGTGGGCGACGACGTGGGCTGAAAGCACGCGGCGGAGGTCTGAGCAAACGACAAGAGGCCGCGGCGAAGATCACCGCGGCCTCCCGGTCGACGCAAGTCCAGCGCGCTAAGAGCTCAGGCGACGGGCCGCCGTCCGGTCACCAGACGGTATACGATCACGATGAGCGCGATCACGAGCAGAAGATGAATGAGTCCTCCGCCGACGTGAAACGCCAGGAATCCAAGCGCCCACAGGATGAGCAGAATGACTGCCAGTGTCCAAAGCATGACTGGTTTCCTCGAAATTGGTGGTTGCCCCGAGCTACGCTGCTTGCCTCCGACGCGGGCGAGAGAGCAACACTCGTACCGAACTCCACCAGCTACCCGGAGCAAGGGTCAGGAATCACCGAGCGCGAGCGCGTGCTGATCATTTGTCTCCGGCGTCGGCGGGTACTCGACGTCGCCGTCGCGTACCACGGCGAAGCTCGTCAACACATGCGGCGACGTCCCGCTATCGAGTATGTGCTCAACCGTCACGCCGCGCGCGTGCAGTGCGTCACTTATCAACATTCGATGACAGCGCCACGGCACCGCCTCCGAGCACATGATCACAGTTCTTCGCTCGTGCGCGCGCTCGATCAGATCGTCAAGCGCGCGATGGAACTCGGGTGAGCGCATGTAGTCGGCGTAGCCGCGAAATCCCTCGTTGCGCCAGGCTGTCGGTGGCGCGTCGGGACGCGGGCGCCGGCGTCCGCCTAACGCGGGCATGTGCAGGTACTCGATCCCGTGCTCGACAAGCGACCGCGCGAGCGCGTCGGTATTGAATTGCGGATGCCGCCGCGAACCCGGAAACGCTCTGACGTCGATCAAACGCTCAACGCACGAGCGCGCGAGCAGCGCGAGGAAGTCCGCGAGCGAGCGCGTCGAGTGTCCGATCGTATAGATCGTCAAGGGATGGGTGGACCACCCGGAGGCGGGGCCTCGTTTTGCACGCGCTCCAGGGCCACCGGCCGCTCCACGGAGATCGGTCGGTCGCGCACCGCGCCTTTCGTGAGGTGATACGTCTGCCGCGCGAGGAGCACGCGACCCGCGCGGACATCGTGTCCGACATCAATGAGCAGATGCGCAAGATCACCGGTGCCCCACAGCACGCCGGCGATCACGATGAGGCGACTGATCTCTCCGAGCAGCGTCGGGATTGCCGCCGCGCCTTGTGCGTAGAGTCCCGTCGCCACCTCGGCGACGGCGAGCAGCAAGACGATAATCGCCATGAAGCGGAACAGCTTCGAGAGATAGCGAAGTCCCGTGTACGGCTCGATGTCGGTCGCGCGAACGCCCGCGATGACCGGATAGTCCTCGTGACTCTCTATCGCCTTCCCGTTCCCACTGGTCCCGTCGCCGACGATTGGTTCGCCTTCGACAGCCAGGTCGCTCGTTCTCCGATGTTCCACGGTCAGCCTCCTCCAGGTCCTCCGATCCAGCGGGCTCGATAGCCGCGCGTGTCGATATGAATGAAAGGTCCGTGCCCGGGCCCGGCAGGATAGATCCCTGCACCTCCCACGAGCTCAGGGTGCGCCGCCTCAACACGATCGACCGCGGCCTCGATGACCTTGGCGTCGTTGATGTTGATCCGGCCGTTATGGTCGAGGTCGTCCATCACGCCGTCGTGGTTGCTGTCGATGTAGATGTCCGCGGCGTCTCCATACATGTGGCGGCTCAGCGCAGCGCGTCCCTGCGGATTTCCGCCGGTGGCGTTGTATTGCGGAGTTCGGAATCCGCTCATTACGCGAACGCCGCTGATGTCGACGCCATGCGATTGCAAGTCCGCTAAGACGAGCTCGAGCTTGTCCACGTTCTTCATTTGGAGCACGAGATACTTCGGCCAGACGTTCGGCTGGTCGTGCGTGAGAAAGTCGCGGAGCCGGAAGTGCTCTGAGACGTAGGTGTCCTCGTTCTGCGGGGTTACCTCGATGAAGCCCGCGGGATTCGCATAGGTCGTCGGCGGCGCTTTCCCGGGACCAAGCTTCCCGCGCGACTTCTCGGCTGGCCAATTGCCGATGTAATACAGACCGATGCGGCCCTTCGTCTTCGCACTGAAGGGGAGCTCCGTGATGACGCTGAAATCGGTGATCGGACGAATGGCATTCCCGATCGCGAGTGCGACGCTCCATACGCCCGCGCCCTGAGGCTCGGAATCGATCTGCGTGACGTCGCCATTCGCGTTGTACCGCAGTGCCGCGCCTGGGGGCAGCGAATCCGGCGTCACGGCCTTGGCAGACGTGTCGATCACAGCGCGTAGCTCACCGCTGAAGCCACGCGCGCGATCGAAGAGTGCATTGAGCGCTGCGTCTGTGAGATAAGCAGTCGTTGGTGCGTTCGCCGAGGTCAGCGCGGTCGCAATCGTTGCCGCGGTGCGTGCTGCGGCGCCGGCGGTTGTCATGTCCCTACCGGCCGCTTGCAGCGTACGAAGATGTGAAAGGGACCAGACCCAGCCAACAGCGAGTACATACAGCAATACGCCAAGCATAATCTCCAGATAGCGTTCGGCGCGCTCCGTGAGTCCGACACGGTACCAGAATCCCGATGGGGGCACAGGGAGCCGGAGAGCGTTTTCTATAACCTCCGGCCAGTCGTGCTCGTCGTGAGGCGGCGACTCGGATCCATGCGCAGTTGACCGGGCGTGCCACCCCGTCGAAGTTCCCTTGCTCACGGTGAGCCCACTCTTCGCGATCGATCACTGACGACATGCACGCTCTTCTCGATCTCTTTCATCAACTGCTGGGCGACCCGAAGAAACTCGTCGAGTGGGGCGGCTATGTCGGTCTCACATTCATCATTTTCGCCGAGACGGGACTGCTTGTCGGATTCTTCTTGCCCGGTGACTCGCTTCTCGTCACGGCCGGCCTGCTGGCGTCGCAGACCCAGAGCTTCAGCCTGAACGTGTACGTCCTCGGCGCGCTTTTGTGCGTGGCCTCGATCCTCGGTAACACCGTCGGCTATTACATCGGCAGGATCACGGGCCCACGTCTGTTCACACGGGAGAGCTCGCTGTTGTTCAAACGGAAGCATCTCGAGCGCGCTCATGCGTTCTACGAGCGGCACGGTGGCAAGACGATTATCCTCGCGCGATTCATGCCCATTGTCCGAACCTTTGTACCTGTCGTGGCTGGTATGGGGCAAATGCAGTACCGCCGGTACACGTTGTACAACGTCGTCGGTGGTCTGGCGTGGATTTGGTCGATGCTGTTCGTCGGATATTTCTTGGGACGCTACATTCCGGGAATTGGCGACCACATCGAGCTCGTCATCCTCGTCGTGATCTTCCTCTCACTTTTGCCTGGCATCATTGCGTGGTTGCGCAATCGCGGACGATCGGCGGAGAGACGAGCGGTTTCGGATAT